>JAFSLL010000074.1 GCA_017448455.1 Oscillospiraceae bacterium
AATGATCTTCGCGGTACGACGGCAAGCAGAATGATCATCTGTTCTGGTACTGCGGACCAAAATAAGAGATGATATGACGCGGGCAGATATCCGCGCAGTGGCCGCACTGAATGCATTTACTTACATCCACCTGTGCGAGATTGTCTTTTACGACAATCGCGTCTGCGGGACACTCGCGCTGGCACTTCATACAGCCGATGCAGCCGACCTGGCAGACCTTCATCACCTGGGCGCCTTTGTCCATGTTGCCGCAGGCAGGCATGATCTTCTGCTTTTCCGGAATCAGCTTGACAATGCTCTTCGGGCAGGCGTCCACACAGGCGCCGCAGCCGACACAGTTCAGGCGGTCAACCTTCGCGACGCCATTTATAATATGCATCGCGTCAAACTGACAGGCTTTGGCACAGTTGCCAAGGCCGATGCAGGCAAAGGTGCAGAGCTTGCTGCTTTTTCCTCCGAACAGCATCGCCGCGCGGCAGTCTTCCGGTCCGGTATAGTTGAAACGGGCTTCCGCAAGGTCTTTGGAGCCGCTGCAGGGTACAAACGCAACCATTTTTTCCGCCGCATCGTTGCTGACACCCATGATCTCGGCAACTCTGGCAGCAGTGGCTTCGCCCCCGGCGACACAGCGGTTGGTCGGCGCCTGGCCGGCAGCGACCGCAGCAGCATAACCGTCACAGCCGGGATAACCGCAGCCGCCGCAGTTGGCACCTGCAAGACATTCCCGAATCTGCGCCTGCTTGGGGTCTACTTCCACATGGAAGATCTTGGATGCATATGCCAGGAGGGCACCAAACACGCCTCCCAGCGCGCCCAGAACCAGGATGGCAAGGAGAATCGATTTGATCATTTTTTCACATCCTCCTCATCAGAAAATCTTCATGCCGCTGAAGCCCATGAACGCGAGAGCAACCAGCGCAGCTGAAACCAGGCAGATGGGGAAGCCTTCAAAATTCTCCGGGTAATCGGAAAACTGCGTACGTTCACGAACACTGGCAAAGAGGACGATCGCGAGCAGGAAGCCGATACCGCCGGTAATCCCGTAGACAACGGACTCGATGAAGTTGTAATTGTTCTGAACATTCAGCAGAACAACGCCGAGCACCGCGCAGTTCGTCGTAATGAGAGGCAGGTAAATACCAAGTGCTGAATAAAGGGAAGGAACCGACTTCTTCAGGAACATCTCAACCAGCTGAACCAATGCAGCAATGACAAGGATAAAGGCGAGGGTTTCGAGGAAGGCCAGGTTCAGAGGGATCAGAATGTAGTGGTCAATCACCCAGCAGATGGCGGAAGCGAGCCCCATAACAAACACCACCGCGACGCCCATGCCGGCTGCCGTATCCACTTTGTTGGAGCAGCCGAGGAAGGGGCAGCAGCCAAGAAACTGCGAAAAGATGAAGTTGTTGATCAGGATCGCGCCAAGGGAAATAGAGAGAATATTCGCAAGCATTATTCTTCAACCTCCTTCATGGCAGCGGCTTCTTTCTCCGCGCGTTCTTCCATTTTTTTCTTCTTCTCACCTTTTTTCAGGGCATACTGCATGATGCCGATCAAAAGGCCCAGTGTCAGGAAGCCGCCAAAGGGAAGGTTCATGATGGACGCGCCGTAGGTCTCCGGGAAGATCTGGATCCCGCCGCCTGTACCGTCCAGAGTAAAGCGGAAGCCGTTGGCAACATCAATCAGACCGCCGCCGAAACGTCCGGAACCGACCAGTTCACGGAAGACACACATGATGATCAGCACGACCGTGTAGCCAAGGCCCTGGAAAATGCCATCGAAGAAAGAATCCTTGACCGTATTCTTCTGGCAGAAGGCCTCCGCGCGGCCGATAATGATGCAGTTGACGACAATCAGCGGAATGAACACGCCGAGCGCCGCGCTCAGCGCGGGAATATAGGCCTGCAGGAGCAGATCGACGATGGTAACGAACCCGGCAATGACCACAACGAAA
Source organism: Oscillospiraceae bacterium (assembly GCA_017448455.1). Taxonomy (GTDB): domain Bacteria; phylum Bacillota; class Clostridia; order Oscillospirales; family Oscillospiraceae; genus Limivicinus. Next base: position 1,955 of record JAFSLL010000074.1, read on the forward strand.
ATAGCAAGACGGATTTCTTCGGGAATGATCTTCCGGATGGCGGCAACCACAACGTTGCAGCAGGTCAGTATAATCAGAACGGAGAGGCCCATGCCGACACCGTTGAAAAGCGTCGTGGTGATGGCCATGGTCGCGCACATACCGATCTGCTGAACCAGAACCGGGTTATTGGTGACCAGACCTTCTGTAAACTGTTTTTTCCGATTCATTGAGAACCCTCCTTAACCCAGAGCCGCAACGCAGGCGATCGAGGTTGCGGTCGCGTTGGTGACAGCTGTCGAGGTGATCGTGGCACCGGCCAGCGCATCGATGCTGCCGCCGGCTTTGGACAATGCAATGCTGCCATCCTGGCCGACGAACTGTGCGCGGAATTTTACACCGGCATCGGAAGAACTCGCAGCAACGGCGCCAAGGCCGGAGGTTTCAGAATGTTCAATAATGGAGATACCGGTACAGGTGAGTTCCGGGCTGACGCCACAGGCCATGGTAATGCTGCCCTGAGCACCGGAGAAGGTCGACGTTACCACATAGCCGTTTCCGTCATTGGACTGCATGACACTGTCCACCGTGGGAAACGCAGCTTTGTCAAATTCAACTTCTGTATAGCCGGACTCGGATTTGAGAACTTCCGCAAAAGCTTCATATTCTTTTTGATGGGACAGATAGTCAATACGTTCCCATGTCAGCGCGTTCACAATGCCAAGGATTCCCGCGGTAATCGCACAGATCAGGAAAAGGACCACAGAGAGCTTTACAACCTTGTTATTCATTTCGATGCCCTCCTTGCCGCTTTTTCCGCTTCGGCTTTGAGCCGGGCAGCGTTCTCTTCCGCTTCTTCCGCAGCCGCGCTGGCTTTCTGTGCCTTTACAACAGCTTTCTGGGCAGCAATGTCTTCTTTGTTGACGCCGAACTGGTGACGGTGGAAGGCTTTGTCGATTGCCCAGGTGCAGAGGTTCATAATCAGAATCGCGTAAGTGGTACCTTCGGGGTAGCCGCCGAAGTAACGAATCAGAACCGTCAGCGCGCCGCAGCCAAAGCCGAAGAGCAGCTGTCCCTTCAACGTTACAGGGCTGGTCGCGTAGTCGGTCGCCATAAAGATCGCGCCAAAAACCACGCTGCCGGAGCAGATATTATAGAGCATCCAGTCAAAATTGCCATATCCCTGTCTGCCGAACAGCAGAGTCAGGATGGCAACCGTCCCGATAAAAGATACCGGAATACGCCAGCTGATGACCTTACGCCAGAGCAGGTAGGCGCCGCCCAGAAGAAGCGCAAGCACACTGATCTCACCGATGGAGCCGGGGATAAAGCCCAAGAACAGAGCTCTGATGCTGAAATACGAAGGCATCGATCCGGAATAGAGACTGGCAAGGGGCGTCGCCATGGTCGTGGCGTCGAAGCGGCCGATCAGCGCGTTGGGAACCTGCCACTGCGCCATCAGCGTGGCATAGCTGGCAAGCAGAAAGGCACGGCTGGCAAGAGCGGGGTTCAGAAAGTTCTTACCGATTCCGCCGTAAAGCTGCTTTACCACCACGATCCCAAACAGGGTGCCGATTACCGGGATCCACCAGGGCGCGGAGGGCGGCAGTGTCAGGGCAAGGATCAAACCCGTTACGACTGCGGAAAGATCGCCGATCGCGGATTCTTTCTTCATCAGCCTGCGGTACAGCCATTCAAAGAAAACAGCGGAGCAAACAGAAACCGCAATCAGGACCAGGGTATGAAGCCCAAACTGCAGTACACCGATCAGGGCAGCGGGGAACAGCGCGATGATCACATCGAGCATCAGGCTCCGGGTATCTGTCTTTGTGCGCACCTGGGGCTGGTAGGCTACGTCAAGGACAATTCTTTCCTTTTTATCGCTCATTTCGCAGCCTCCTTCGCGGCGCGGGCCTCCGCCTCCGCCTTTTCTTTCGCGGCCTTGGCCTGGAACATCAGCTTAGCCGTTTTAAACGCATGTGTCAGCGGCATGCGCGCGGGACAGTTGTAAGCGCAGCTGCCACATTCAAAGCAGTCCATGACATGATACTTTTCCAGATTGGCAAAGTCGCGTTTGCTGTAATACATGTACATGAAGACCGGTTCCAGATTCATGGGACAGACCGTGATGCATTTGCCGCAGCGGATGCACTGCGGGTCGTCCACGTGACGGTCTTCCTCTTCGGTAAAGAACAGAACGCCGGAGGTGCCCTTGATGGTCGGCGCCTCAAAGCTGGTGGCGCAGATGCCCATCATCGGTCCGCCGAGAACAATCTTTCGCGGAGTCTTTACAAAGCCGCCACATTCCTCCGCAAGGTAACCAAAGGGCGTTCCGACACGGGTCAGCGCGTTTCTGGTCCCACCGAGCGCGCTGCCGGCGACGGTTACGATACGCTCAATGCAGGGCTTGCCTTCATAGCAGGCCTGATAAATCGAATAGCAGGTACGGGTGCTGACCACCGTGGCACCGACCCCTGCAGGCAGTCCACCCGGTTTGACCTCACGGCCGGTAACAGCCTTGATCTGCATTTTCTCGCCGCCCTGCGGGTACTTGACCGCTTCGGGAACGATCTCAATCCCATAGTTCTCCGGGTGCAGAGAATTGAGCAGGTCAATGGCATCCTGCTTATTGACCTCGATGCCGTAATAGGCCTTCTCAAGACGGCTGGCAATGCGGACAAGCTCAATCCCTTTCAGAAGCTGCTCCGGATAATTCAGCATAGTCAGATGGTCACCGTTCAGATACGGCTCGCACTCCGCTCCGTTGATGACAAGCTTGTCAACCTTGCCCAAACCGCTGCGCACCTTGAACGCCGTCGGGAACATAGCGCCGCCCATACCGACAATGCCGGCTTCCCGCATGCGGGTAAGAATCGCTTCCGGATCCTTCAGCTGCTCTTCTGTCAGCGGGGCAAGATCTTCACAGGGGGTATCCTGATAGTCATTCTCAATGACGACGGACATAATCATATCCCCAAGGGGATGCGGACGAGGTTCCACCGCAAGGACCTTGCCGGATACGGACGCGTGAACCGGTGCCGAGACCGGAGCAGGGCTCTCTCCGATTTTCTGACCCAGCTTCACATAGTCCCCTTTTGCCACCAGGGGCTTGCAGGGCGCGCCAATGTGCTGAATCATCGGTATAATCACCTGTGGCGGGGGTGTCACTACAGAAATCGGTATTTCAGGCGCTTTCATGTAGTTGGGATGAACACCGCCCTTAAACGTACGGGACATAAGCTTCACCTCATATGTTTCTTAGTTTCCCAAAAAAATTATTCAAAGTATTCTATCATAAAAGAATCCTTGATGTCCATAGCGTTTTGGCAGTTTTGCCAAGTTTAGTTCTTAACAATCGCAGGATATTCCTTGTTTTTGTGCATTTTTGGCATAAGTGTCTGAATTTTCGGCGATGGATGCCCATAAGAAAATGTGGCTGATTTGTTCTGTTCCCGGTCAGGCCCAAAGAAAGCATGGAACGGAAGCTTCCCTTCGTTTCCCACGTCGGGCACCCCGTTTCATATTCTCTTGTAGATCTGCCTGTATTCCGGCGTCTCAGAGCCCGTCTCCGTTGTCAGAATCAGCGGAGGCATCAGCTCCAATCCCGGTTTTCCGTCTCTGCGTGCTTCCGTCAGGACCAGCGAAGCGCGCGCATTCAGGCGATGATGCACAAAACGAAGGCGCTTCGGCTCCAGTTTCGCGTCTGACAGCACCCGCAGCAGCTCGGCCATCCGATCCGGACGACTGCAGAGAAAGAACCTGCCTCCGCTGCGGCACAGGCGGGAAGCGGTGCGGCAAACCTCCTCCAGACTGCATGTTCGCTCTTCACGTGCGGCGGCACGGTCCTGATCAGTGGCAGAAACACCGGAGCCTTTTTCAAAATAAGGCGGGTTGCAGATCACGAAATCGCAGCTTCCCGCACGAATCGGGAGATCCCTGCCGCAGAAATCAACGCAGAGTGCCGCGGCGCGATCTTTTAGTCCATTCAGACGGAAATTCTCCTCTGCCAGTTCAACCGCCTGCCGGTTCAGTTCCATTCCCGCCATCCGTAAAGAAGGATTCTGCCAGAGCAGAATCAACATCAGTACGCCGGAAGCGCACCCGAGATCCGATCCGAATCCCGTTGCGTACGGCTGCGCGAAATCCGCCAGCAGGACGCTGTCTCCCGTCAGTCTGGCGTGTTCCGTCTGCAGGAACAGCGGTCCGTTTTCCCATAGCTGCATTGATTCCGTCATGTTTTCTCTCTCCTGAACCATAAAAATAGAAAAACCACCCACCCGTTTCGGGGTGGATGGTACTTCACAAAGCTGAATTATTCGGCTACGATCGCTTCTGCCGGGCACTGAGCAGCGCAGGCGCCACACTCCAGGCACTTCTCCGGGTCGATCTCATAATGCAGCTCGCCCATGTCGATCGCTTCTGCCGGGCACTGAGCTGCGCAGGAACCGCAGGACAGGCACTCATCGGTAATAACAAACGCCATTTTAAAATCCTCCATCATCAGAATTCAGATTGACGGGCAGCCAGGCTCATGTCTGCCCGCCGCATTTCTCTGTTGACTGTATTGTAGCACACATGCCGGAAAATGCAATAGCTATTTTCTTAAACTCCGTATTTTTTTTTCAAAAAAGCCGGTAGTTTGATTAATCTAACGCCTTTTTCGTCACTTTTTTCTCGTTTTAATTCCTACTGTTCCGATAGAAGATTCTTTGATTTATGCAGCATATGTTATTCCTTATCAATTTTTTCTGAAATTAGCTTGACATTCTACTGAAGGAAGCATAGAATTAATTGGATTGTATTTAGAGGCCATGGGGAGGCCATATAAATCACTCTTCAATCATCCGCGGTTCGAATTCAAACGAACCCGTTTCAGTGATCACATAACCGCATATGCTTGTGAACCCACGCAAAATTCTTAAAAGAATGGAGGTGTGTTTACGACCAATGCCAACTTTTTTATGGATTATTATTCTTCTTGTTTTGGCTGCAGCCGGATTCGCCGGCGGCACCGTATATCGGAAAAAAGTCGCCGAGCGTGAAATATCCAGCGCCGAAGATGAGGCCAAGCGGATTATCAATGATGCAATTAAAAGTGCCGAGAGCAAAAAGAGAGAAGCTCTTGTAGAGGCAAAGGAAGAAATACACAAAAGTCGCTCAGAGTTTGAGCGCGAGGAAAAAATGCGCCGTTCCGAAGTTCAGAAACAGGAACGCCGCCTACAGCAGAAAGAAGAAACTCTGGATCGGAAGACTGACGCCCTGGAAAAAAAGACCGAGACTCTTAATTCCAAAATTGCGGCTGTCGAAGCGCAGCAGGCTGAAGTCGCTCTGATCAAAAAGAGCCAGCTGGAAATGCTGGAGAAGATTTCCGGCTTCACAGTGGAAGAAGCCAAAGCTTACCTGATTGCCAACATCAAGGATGATGTAACGCATGAAATGGCCATGAAGGTCAAAGAGGTGGAGGCCCAGTACCGGGAAGAGGCCGATGCCAAAGCCCGTGAGATCATCACAACAGCCATTCAGCGCTGTGCCGCCGACCACACCAGTGAGGTCACTGTATCCGTCGTCCCCCTCCCCAACGACGAGATGAAGGGCCGGATCATCGGCCGTGAAGGCCGGAACATCCGGAGCATTGAAACCCTCACCGGCTGTGATCTGATTATTGATGACACACCGGAAGCCATTACGGTTTCCAGCTTTGACCCGGTTCGCCGCGAGGTCGCCCGGCTGGCACTGGAAAAGCTCATTCAGGACGGACGGATTCACCCGGCCAGAATCGAAGAGATGGTTGCCAAAGCCCAGAAGGAAGTCAACGCGACCATCAAGGCCGAAGGTGAACGTGCCATTTTTGAAACCAACATCCACGGGATTCATCCGGAGTTGGTCCGGCTGCTCGGTCGGATGCGTTACCGCACCAGCTATGGCCAGAATGTTCTGAACCACTCCATCGAAGTGTCTCATATTGCAGGATTGCTGGCATCGGAACTCGGTGTGGATGTCATGACCGCCAAGCGCGCCGGACTCCTCCACGACATCGGCAAGGCCATCGACCACGAAGTGGAAGGCAGCCATGTTTCCATCGGTGTCGATCTCGCCCGCAAGTATCACGAGTCTGACGCTGTCATCCATGCCATTGAGGCACACCACAACGATGTGGAGCCGCACACCGCTGTCGCCTGTCTGGTTCAGGCCGCAGATGCGATTTCCGCCTCCCGTCCCGGTGCCCGTCGTGAGAACATTGAAAACTATGTCAAACGACTGGAGAAGCTGGAAGAAGTCTCCAAAAGCTTCCCGGGTATCGCAAGCTCCTACGCGATTCAGGCCGGCCGGGAAATCCGCATCATGGTCAAGCCGGAAGCGGTTTCTGAAGATCAGATGGTTCTGCTCGCGCGTGACATCGCCAAGAAAATCGAGGATGAGCTTACCTATCCCGGACAGATCAAAGTCCACGTCCTGCGTGAAACCAAAGTGGTTGATTACGCGAAATAAAAACTGTACGATGAAAAAGAATGCCTCTGCCGGAAGCAGAAGCATTCTTTTTATTCTGTCAGACTGATCTCCATAAAAATGGTTCCCGGAACCAGACAGTCATAATAAGGTTCGATCTCATAGAAACCCAGTCTGCGATACAGGGCAAGCGCGGTCTTCAACCCGGGCAGCGTATCCAGCCGTAGCCAGCGATAGCCTGACTCCCGCGCATCCTCCATAATCTTTTTGGTCAGCACTTCGCCCAGGTTCTGCCCGCGAAACTCCTGTCGTACATACAGCCTTTTGAGTTCCGCGTGATCTTCATCCGAAGGCTTCATCCCCACACAGCCGGCCAGTCGGTCGTCCAGGTACACCAGATAGATTCTGCCGCGGGGCGGGGCATATTTGTCCTCCAGACGCGCGATTTCTTCGTCGTAGTTCTGCTGTACAAGAGACCTGGAAAACACGGGGTCTGTTCTGACCAGCATCGCCGCATATTCTTCATAGAGCGGAACCAATTCCCAGCGATTTTCAAACGCGGGAACCAGCCGCAGATTCTCCGGGGCATTCATGCCTTCGCCGCTCCCCTGCCGGCATTTTCCAGCATGGCATCCTTCATCGCCATGAGCTTTTCGGAAAGATCCACATAGTACTGATGCGGATTATCAAAACGCTTGACTTCGGGCCAGAGCGTTTCAATCTGCACTGCGCAGTAAGCTTTGATCTCGGGCAGTGAGGGAAGCCTGTATACCAGTTCCCCGTTTTGAAAAACCGGAACCTGAAGCTCGACCGCGCGATAGTTTTCCATGGTCTTGCGTTTCCACCGGGCTACCGGATCACAGATGGTCAGAGGCTGTGTGTCATCGACGAACTCTTCCCGCAGGCAGATATAGTCCGCCTCCGCATGTCCGGTCTCCAGGCTGTAGAAGCGGTAGAGCTTTTTAAAATCCGGGTTGGTAATCTTGCCTACATTCTCACTGATCTTGATCTTCGGGATGCGTGTCCCGTCTTCCTTTTCCACGGCGCAAAGCTTGTAAACACCGTCAAACACGGGCGAGCTCTTCGATGTGATCAGGCGTTCGCCGACACCGAAGGAATCGATCTGAGCCCCCTGACGGATCAGATCGCGAATCAAACGCTCATCCAGCGAGTTGGAAACCGTGATTCTGCACTCGGTCCAGCCTGCCTCATCAAGCATTTTACGGGCACGTTTCGTAAGGTAAGCCATATCGCCGGAATCCAGCCGAATGCCGCACTTTGTAATGCCGAGCGGTTTGAGAACGGTGTTGAAGGCCCGGATCGCGTTCGGAACCCCGGAGCGGAGCGTATCGAAGGTGTCTACCAGAAGGATCGCGTTCGTCGGATAGGTACGGCAGTAGTTCTCAAATGCCTCATACTCGCTGTCGAACATCTGGACCCAGGAATGCGCCATCGTTCCGCCGGCCGGCACACCGTATATCTGGTCGGAGACCGCGCAGGCCGTACCGGCACAGCCGCCGATGAAAGCAGCCCGCGCTCCGGTCACCGCGCCCGTGATCCCCTGCGCGCGGCGGGAGCCAAACTCCAGAACCGTCCTGCCCTCCGCAGCGCGGCATACGCGATTGGCCTTGGTGGCGATAAGACTCTGGTGGTTAAACTCGAGCAGGATATAGGTCTCCATCAGCTGGGCTTCTATTGCCGGCGCTCGTACGGTCATGACCGGTTCTCCCGGAAAGATGGGTGTGCCTTCCGGCACGGCCCACAGATCTCCGTGGAAATGAAAGTCCTTCAGCCATTCCAGAAAATCCTCGTTGAAAATCTTTCTTCCCCGCAGATAGGCGATATCCTCCTCGGAGAAATGGAGATTCTGAATATAATCCACAATCTGTTCCAGGCCGGCTGCAATGGCAAAGCCGCCGCCATCCGGAATGGTGCGGAAAAACACATCAAAACAGGTGATCCTGTCCTTCATCCCGTTTTCCCAGTATCCGTTTCCCATCGTCAGCTCATAAAAGTCAAAGAGCATGGTGAGGTTAATCCCATTTGCCGTGTTCATATCATATCCCCCGTAAGCAGATTTGTTTCATTATATACGCTGCACCTGCCAAAGGCAAGAAAGAATCCTCTTAATTATTCATTTGTCAGGCATTCCTCTATTGACTTTATACAAATCGTGGTTTAGAATGAGCTAAAATAGTGTTGAAAATGCTACAATTATTTGAAAAATGTTCCAATAAAGGAGAAAAAAATTGGCCATTCTTACCGTTCCCGGCCGCACTGAGCTGGCCGGTAATCACACGGATCATCAGCAGGGACGCGCGCTCGCCTCTGCCATTCACCTGAATCTTCGCGCGAATTTCTCCGCTTCCTCTTCCCCCGTCGTCCATATCAAAAGTAAAAATATCGGCGATTTCAGCGTTCGCCTTTCCCAGCTCGCCGTTCGCCCTGCGGAATTCGGCAAATCCGTTTCCCTCGTTCGCGGTGTGCTCGCCGCATTCCAGAATCTCGGCCTGAACATCGGCGGTTTTGATGCCGACATCTCGGCTACACTCCCGATCGGAGTGGGGCTGAGTTCTTCCGCGGCTTTTTCGATTCTGATCGGACGCATTCTCAATCAGCTCTATAATAATAATGAAATCGAAGACATCGTGCTTGCCCGAATCGCCCAGACGGCAGAGAATGTTCACTTTGGCAAACCCTGCGGTCTGATGAGCCATCTGGTCTGTGCCGCCGGACATACCCTGTATGTGGATTTCAAAACCAATGAGATCGAGCGAATCGTCGATGACTTCCGAGATATGGGTCTGGCCATGTGTGTTGTCAAAACAGGCGGCACACACGATGGTCTGAACACCTCTTACGCCCGTATCCCCGCGGACATGAGCTATATTGCCAATCTCTTCGACGAAGGGGTACTGGGTGATGTGGATCCGGAGGATTTCCACCGGCAGGGCTGGGAGCTCTCCAATCGCCCCGTCCGGCGCGCCAAGCACTTCTTCGACGAGAACGAACGCGTTCCGCTGATGCGCGACGCCCTGAAGGCGCATAACGGAGAAGCCTATATGCGTCTGATGAACGAGTCCGGAAGATCTTCCGAGGAATTGCTGAATAACATTGTTACCTCGTCCACGAATGACACACGTCTCCTGAGCGGTCTTGACCAGAGCAGAGCATTGCTGGACGGGCGCGGGGCATGGCGTGTTCACGGCGGAGGCTTTGCAGGCTGTCTTCAGGCTGTTATGCCGGTCGATTACTTCCATGTCTACAAGGGCGAAATGGAAAAATCGTTCGGCCCTGGCAGCTGTATTCAGCTTCATCTGGTATAGCAGGCATCCCATATTGATAAAAGCGAGTCGGTATCCCCGACTCGCTTTTGTGGTTTATCAGTCGTCATCTGTCTTATGCCGTATAGACGCATTTCCCGTCAAGATAAGAGGCTTGAACGCCGATGGTATGCAGATCGTGAGGGGCTGTTTCGAAGGGATTGCTGCTGAGCAGGACAAAGTCGGCGTAATACCCCGGTGCTATGCGGCCTTTCACGTTCTCTTCAAAACTTGCTTCCGCGCCGCGGATGGTGAAGCTGTCCAGCGCCTCACCGACCGTAAATGCCTCCTCAGGAAGATACGGACCGGTACCGTCAATGGAGGTGCGCGTTACGGCGCATTCCATGCCGCGCATCACATCCGGAAGCTCAACCGGGCAGTCGGAGCCGTTGGATACCGAGACGCCACTGTCCATGAGCGTTTTCCAGCAATAGCTGGTTGCGGCGAGCTCCGGTCCGACACGGTCCAGAACGATATGGTTATCATAGTCCAGGAAAATGGACTGCGCATAGACACGCATATTGAGAGCCCGGATACGTTCGAGCTGTTCCGCACGGGAGATCTGGCAGTGAACGACACCGTGGCGGTGGTCGATACGGGAATACGCGCGAAGCGCCTGTTCCACTGCATTGAGAACCTGATCCAGACAGGCATCGCCGATGGCGTGGATGGCAACCTGCATTCCATGCCTGTTGGCATAGGAAACCATCTCATTCATATGTTCTGCGCTGAACAGGGAGAATCCGCAGGTCTCCGGCATATCCGCATAGGGTCGTGAAAGATGCGCCGTATGACTGCCGAGGGCACCGTCGCCCAGCATTTTGAGCGGACCGATTCGAAACCGCTGGCTGCCCGCGCCGGTCACGTTGCCCGCTTCAACAAAGCGGCGCAGTTCCGGCAGCGTCGTAAAATTCGCCTGCTCATAGACGCGTACTGTCAGTTCTCCGCTCTCCTCCAGTTCCAGGTACGCGGCATTGACTGTCTCAAAGGGGATCGCACGGAAGACGCAGTAATCGTCGGTCTGGGAACTTGTTACGCCGTAGGAGTTGAGCGCGGCACAGGCAAGACGGATCATGTCCTTCAGCTCTTCTTTGTCGGGAAGCGGAATAAAGGGCGTTAGCAGATCCATCGCATTGTCATAGAGTCTGCCGTCCGGCTCGCCGTTTTCCTGGCCGACCGTACCGCCCGCTGGGGAAGGCGTGGCAGCCGTAATGCCGGCAATCTCCAGCACACGGGAGTTGACAACACAGCAGTGTCCGCATGCGCGGGTCAGCATAATGGGGTACTCCGTGGAAATTGCGTCCAGGTCCGCCCGGCTCGGCATACGCGAGGCGTCCGAGAAATAATCCTGGTTCCAGCCGCGCCCCAGCAGCCAGCGGCCCTCACGCGGCGGATGCGCCTGCGCGTATTCCCGTACGTAGGCAAGCAGATCCGTCAGACTTCCCGTATGCGGCGCGAGCTGAGCCGCGTTCAGCGACTGGCCGAGATTCAGCAGATGCATATGCGAATCGTTGAAGCCCGGGCATACAAAGCTGCCCATCAAGTCAACAAAAGCGGTGTCCACGTCCGCAAGAGAGCGGATTTCGCTGTCCGAACCGACCGCAGCAAATCTGCCGTCCTCTACGAGGAAGGCCTCCTGGAGAGCTTCTTCCCCGGTGTATACCTTCCCGTTGTAATAAACTGTTTTCACGCCTGTATATCCTCATAGAAGAGCGCGGCATTCTCATCCACTGTACCAATGTTCATATAGCGGGCCTTGTAATCCCGCAGCAGGCGGAAGTAGTCCCCGGAAAGGATGAGAATAACCGCAACGTTGATAAAGGTTGGGATCGCGGAAGTAATATCGACCACGGTCCAGATAAAGCCCTGATTATTGGTCTTGACCAGATAGATGGTCCAGAGCAGACCGGGAAGCGCACGGGTGGCATAGAAGACCTTCATCAAGATCTTCTTCCAGGCAGCGTCTTCATGTCCGAGATGCTCAAGAATGGCGAGGTAGTAAGTAAACCAGCCGCCGGAAGTCGTGACCGTGAAGATGATCATGACAATGGCGAGCAGATACTTTCCGATCGTACCAAAGCCCTGTCCAAAGGCCGTCAGCGCGAGTGTGCCGCCGTTTGTGCCGTCTGTCCAGGCTCCGCTGAGGATGACCGCCAGCGCGGTGATGGTGCAGATGATAAAGGTGTCGAAGAAAACCTCAAATGAGCCCCACAGCCCCTGCTCGATCGGGTGAATGGTCTTCGCGGAGGAATGGATCATGGGAGAAGTACCCCAGCCGGCTTCGTTGGAATACACTGCACGGGCCATACCGACACGAACCATCTGGCTGACCGCGCAGCCGGCAAAGCCGCCGACCGCAGCGGTTCCGGTGAACGCGTTGACGAAGATGGAACCGATCGCGGCGGGGACACGGGTGATATTCACAAGGATCATGACGATACCCATCAGAATGTAGACCACGCTCATAACGGGAACCAGCTTGGAGAAGATATTGGCGACACCGCGCGTACCGCCGCTGGTGATGAGATAGGTCAGAATGGCAAGAAAGACGCCGACAATGATGATGCCTTCAACCGTGAGAGAGCCGAGGTGGATATCGCCGAGGTTCAGAGCGCCGGAAACCACCTGAGCCGCAGTCAGTGTCGAGGAGGTTACGAAGAAAGTGGAGAAAATACCGAGGGCAAAGATGACGCCGGGAATCAACCAGAGCTTGCCCCAGTGGTGCTTTTCACCGAGTCCCTGTTCCATGTAGTAGGTCGGGCCGCCGTATGTATCCCCGTTGTCTTTCCGCTGGCGGTAGAAGAGACCAAGTGTCACTTCCACCTGCTTCAGGATCATCCCGAGAGCAGCCGTCATCCACATCCAGAAGACTGCCCCGGGACCGCCTGCCGCAACCGCAGTCGCGACACCGGCGATATTGCCGAAGCCAACCGTTCCGCCGACAGCGGTAACAATCGCCTGGAAGGGACTGAGCATGCCCTCCCGGTCTTCTGTTGTCTGATTCCTGCGGAAAAGTGTTCCGACGGTATGCCGCCAGATGCGGCCAAAGTAGCGGAACTGGAAAAAGCCTGACCGCACCGTAAAATACAGGCCGGTCACCACCATCAGGACGATCAGGGGAAGCCCCCAGAGAACGCCGTCGAGCCAGTTGAGAAATTCGATCATGTTTTTGCACTCCTTTTTTTTGGATTTTGAATCGGTGCAATAGCTGATCTCACCGCCGGAAAAAGAAAAAACAGTGGTCGGGAAACCACTGCCTCACATGCCAAAATCGATGAGTCAATAGCTCCTCTACATATTCATGTAGGAGTATGCAGCCTGTTCGACTGCATCCCAACTCCGGACGCCCTGTACGCGGCTCCGTGTTTCGGCGGGACTTCCTTTCCCGGGAACATGGTAACGACCGCACTGTCTCTGTTCCGGGTACTCTTAAGGCCCGCGCCTCTATTGCCGATGATTCAATTTTCTGCAGTATATATACAGAATTGATGTTCTGTCAAGTGCTCAAGATCATTTTTGGAGTTTTAAACATTTTTTATTGATCGAATTCGCTTGTATATTTACATTTTGCATGAATGGAAGGATGGGGCAGCCGGGCTGCCCCCATCCATGAGTGCTTACAGACTGGAAATCCCGTAACTGTTGACCAGCGCATCCAGCTTTACGCCTGCCTTGCACAGCGGACAGTCGGCCGGTGCCGCAACCAGGAAGCCGTTCAGGATGTCCTTGGTGAAGATGGAGGTAATCGGAATGCCGGCAATGCGCTGTCCGGCAGAAAACACTGCGCAGATTCCCTCAGGGATGCCTCCATAGTACTTCACGGAGTGGACCGCGTCATAGACCAGATCCCCGGTCGCGATCGTCGCCGCAAGGATCAGAACATGACGGTTTCGGATCAGGTGGGCCGTGTTGCTGCGGAAGATCGTCTGATTCCCGCTGGAGATTTCCGGGGTGACCACATAGATGGTGCCGTGCTCGTTCGTGATCGAGATCCCCGCATTCTGAAGCTCCTCAGCCAGGCAGGTACCGATGACCTCTGTACCGTCCAGGCAGAGAATCGTGTCGATCGGCGAAGACTTATCCAGCTTCGCCACCAGTTCCCGTGCGGCCTCCCGTGCCTCCGCCAGACGGTGCTTGGTATAGGTCATGTCCAGGTAATAGTTGACATGGCAGTGGTTTGTCGCGAAATGCCCTTTGGCGATACGCAGCGGAATCGAATGCGCTTCTTCCCGCAGATGCGATGTTGAAATCCCCATAACTGCAGCTCCTTTCTGATATTTTTCCTTCGTCTGTCCTGTCATTTTCTGATATTTTATCACAGAACGGCACTGACTGCAAGAAGCAGTGTAAAAACGCAGTATAAAAGGCAGCCGGATCTGTCTAATTATAAAACGCGGCAGAGGGCTCTTCAGTCCCCTCTGCCGCATGATGTTATGCCGCTTCCTGCATTTCCGCGCCGGCAGCGTAGGCTGCCGCGCCGGCACCGGCAATCCGACCGAACACGACAAAGTCGCATACGGCGTTGCCGCCGACACGGTTACCGCCGTGGATGCCGCCAGTAGTCTCACCCGCAGCGAAGAGGCCGGGGATGACGTTCCCGTCGGTGTCAATTACCTGCGCGTTGGTGTCGATCTTGATGCCGCCCATGGTATGGTGGATGCCCGGAGCAATCTTGATCGCGTAGAACGGTGCGGTATCCAGGCTGTACTGCATGCTCTCACGTCCAAATTCCGTATCTTCCCCATTGGCGACATCCACGTTCCACTTCTCCATCGTCTGGACGAAGTTCTGCACTGCTTCGTCGCCGTTCAGTTCCAGATTCTTCGCAAGCTCCTCATAGGTCTCGCCCTTGATGGCAAACCCGCGGTCAATGAACTTCTTCGCGAGGGAGAGGTTGTCCACCAGGTTCTGGTCAAACACGATATAGCAGTAGCCGTTCGGCTGCTTCAGCTCCGCCTGCGACACCACGTCGCGGGCTGCCAGATCGTTGACAAAACGCTTGCCGTCGGTGTTCACGACAATGGCGCCCTTACTGCGCAGCGACTCGGAAACTAGCAGGCCATTCTCCTGAATCACCGTCGGGTGCAGCTGGATCTGCTCCATATCGACCGTATCCGCGCCGATTGCCTGCGCCATCATGATGCCGTCGCCGGTCGCACCTGCGTGGTTCGTGGTTACCGCATTCGCGAGGCTCGGGTCGAAGCTCGACATCAGCTCGAAGTTCGAACCGAAGCCGCCCGTTGCGAGTACCACCGACTTGGCATGGATCGTATAAATATGTTCGTTGTCCTCCGCCTTCACGCCGATTGCGCAGCCTTCTTCCACTAGGATTTCCGTCGCTTTGGTGTTCAGCATGATCTCAATCCCCTGCTCCTCACAGACGGAACTGAGCTTCTGAACCAGGTATTCACCGACCGCTACACCGCCCTCCGGCTGGTGCAGATACGATCTGCCCTTGCAGCCGCCCGTCGGTTCCACACCGGTAAACTTCGCGCCGATCGAAGTGAGCCAGTCGATGGCGTCGGAGCTGCTCTCCGCCAGCCTCGTTACCAGGTCCATGTTCGCCAGATCATGGCCGAGGCGGTACGTGTCGGCAATGTAATTGTCCACGGTGCTTCTCAGATCGTTGTCGCCGTCAACCAGCGAATCGTCCAGAAGGCCGAGCTCCTCTTCCAGCTTCGTGCCGGCAGCGTTCATGCCGCCTTCCGCACGGTTGCTGTTGCCGCCGACCATGGGCATCTTCTCAATGACCAGCACATCCGCGCCTTCCTGGTTCGCGCGCACCGCAGCCGTCAGGCCGGCGCCGCCCGCGCCGACAACCAGCACGTCGCACTCCAGCGTCGCCTCTGTTTTCTCCACCGCGACGGTCTCCAGTTCGACCTCAAAGGCTGCTGGATCCAGACCTGCCTTGGTAAGGGCTTCCCGGATTGCCGTCTTGATGGCTGTGCTCGTCACGGTCGCACCGGACACCCCGTCCACCAGAATGCTGTTGCTCTCTACGATCTGCCCGGGCAGCTGCTCCACCGCGACGGAGCCGATGCCGACAGTCTCGTTCTGCTGCAGGATCTCAACGGAATAAATCTTGTTCGCGTCCGCAGTCACCTCGACGACGACGTCGCCGTCAATACCCTTCCCTACTCCGGTCGCGGTGATTTTGCCGTCCTCAGCGACGACCGGCTGTGCTTCCTCCGGCTTCATCGCGCCGAGGCGATTCGCCTGAATATGGTCGGCAACCAGCACAACCAGCAGCGCAAAGGCAAGGACGAGTGCAAGAATATCCGTTATTTTGCTTCTTTCCATCTTCTGCACCTCAACTTTATTAAATTCACGCAATAAGGTAGTGTTTATTGTACAGGATTATCTTCCTGTTTTCAACTGAAACATGCGGCTACTTCTAATTTTTTTAAAATCCCGCTTTCCTCATCAAACAGAACGACACGGAAGAGGAATCATCAAACATCCTTTTCCGTGTCTTCTCGCGTTTATAGGCTCTCGGGTTTTCCGGGCGGCGTGTCACCGGGCTGATGCTCCACATCTCGCGGCGATTTGCGTCTACCGCTCTCCGCTGTTTTTTGGAGAGCTTCTCATACGGAACGAACTTCTCCATACGCAATACCTCCTTTTATCTTGAGGCACTACCATACCACAGTTATCCGTTCCCGTCAATCACTGTCGCTTTCCCTCATAAAAGGCGCTCAGGAACCGGTCACACAGGGGAAATCCCGTCCATGTCCTCGTCCGTCAGATCCTGTATGACGGAAGAAGCAAACGATATCTTCCTCCCGACTCAAATCGCATGATATTCTCACGCTTCCTGCCGCTTCAGCAGCGGCAACGCCGTCGCGACCACTTCATCACGTCGATGAGGGCAGCTATTTTTTCTTCCCGCACCCCGTCGTAAATCTCATATCTGACGCACATACCGGTTCACCCCTGCATTCCGGCCCGGACCGTGTCCAGGATCCGGTCCGTCCAATCCCGATTCAGCTGTACCCTTACCGCGTCCTTATCCTCGATCACAACCGGCATGTCCAGCTCAAAGGGACCGCCCTGCAGGAAGTCCAGACCTGCCCCGCTCATAACCGAGGGGAGTGCTCCCGTCAGAAGTTTACATAACACGGAAGCAATCAGGAAGTCCCCGTAGGGGCTCGCGTGCTCGCCGTCCACATAATACAGCTCGATCTCCGGGTATGTCTCCCTGACCGTCCGCCAGATCGAGCCGATGGGAGCCAGCAGCGCGTTCTGCTCCCGCGCCAGTGCCTCGCAGGTGTCGATCATGATCTGCTGATTCATTGGGAAGCGCTTCTCCGCCCAGGTCATGTACGCCACCGGCGTCACGCCGCATCGGCGGCAGAGACCCATGATCTCCCGGTAGAACCGTGCGGTGGTCTCGACAGGCGGATAGGGATGCGCTGCCTGCTGAATAACGCAGTAGTCATAGCCCCCGTACAGCAGGTTAAAGCGCAGGGAGAAGTACTCCGTCCGGTGCCAGACCAGGTCCCGGTTGCTGTAGGCGAGCATCGTCACCTCCGGACGTTCTCCGGCCGCGCGCTCCGCAAACCACGCGAACAGCGCCGGCATGTCGTTGAAATATGTGTGGCTGTTGCCCACAAACAAAACCTTCATAGATCAATGCTCCCATCTATTCTGTTTTCAGGGTTCACAGACCCTTGATCAGGTAGCCCTGGACGATGTCGAGCACGAACAGGGCGAAGGGCAGCGCCGAGATCAGCGTATACATCCGAGCCGAATAATCTGCAAAAACGTCGCTTCGTGTCGAATAATCGTTGATAAGGCCTGTAAAAAGGAGGCGCAGAACTGCCCCTCTGCGCCATCTTGTGTTATTATGGCAGCAACCAGACCGAAACAAGAAACAGGATTATATAAGATGACTATAACAGTTCCAGGTGAAATTGACAATATCGTATATTAAACTATAGAGGAAATCATCTTACCTGACACATACAAAACGCCGCGATTCTTCCTGAAATGCTTGAAACGCGCGCCTGGAAACAATATAATGGATCTGCTTTTATCATTATCCTGAGGAGACAGTAACCATGAACAGCAAACTGAGCGGCAGAGTCCTCGCGTCCCTGATCATTTTCTCCCTGATCGGGCAGATCGCCTGGGTTGTCGAAAATATGTACTTCAACGTCTTCATTTACAAAATGTTCCGCGCCAACGCAGCCGCCATCTCCACGATGGTCTCTGCCTCCGCGGTCGCGGCAACGCTTACCACCATCCTCATGGGCGCGCTCTCAGACAAGGTCGGCAAGCGCAAGCTCTTCATCACCGGCGGTTATATTGTCTGGGGCATCTCTATTCTGGCATTCGCCCTGATCCGGATGGACATTCTGACTGGGATCACCGGCTCCGCGCTCGAAGCCATGTCTCTCGGCGTCTCGCTGGTGATCATTATGGACTGCGTGATGACTTTCTTCGGTTCCACGGCCAATGACGCCTGCTTCAACGCCTGGCTCACGGACTCCACCAACGAGGGAAGCCGCGGCAAAGCGGAGGGAATCAACTCCATGATGCCCCTGCTCGCCGTACTGGTGGTCTTTGGCGGGTTTATGGGCTTCGACCTCGACAAAGCGGAGAGCTGGACGCTGATTTATCTTATCATCGGCGGTGTCGTGCTCTTCTCCGGGCTCCTCGGTATCTTCCTCCTTGAGGATCCGAAGCTGACTCCGCAAAAAAATGACTCACTCCTCGGAACGGTCATCTACGGCTTCCGCCCGAATGTCATCCGGGAGAACCGCGCGCTGTATCATACCCTGCTCTCTTTCGTCCTCTTCAGCATCTCCATTCAGGTCTTTATGCCCTACCTGATCCTGTACTATACCGTCGGGCTGCGTCTGGACAATTACGTGCTCATCCTCGCACCGGCGATCATTCTGGCCTCGGTCGTAACCTTCGTCTATGGCCGGATCTACGACCGTTTCGGCTATTCTCGCACGGTCATCCCCACAATTCTGCTCCTGATGGCTGGCTATACCCTGCTGTATTTCTTCCGGCAGATCCCGCCTGTCTTCATCGGCACCTTCCTGATGCTCAGCGGCTATCTCTCCGGCATGGCCGTGTTCGGCGCCATGATCCGTGACAACACGCCTGCAGGAAAGGCCGGACGCTTCCAGGGTCTCCGTATCTTCTCCCAGGTCCTGATCCCGGGCGTGATCGGCCCGTGGATCGGCGCCTTCGTGCTGCGCAACGCGGACACCATTCTCAACGACGACGGAACCCGTTCCTTCATTCCGAATCAGAGCATTTTCCTTGCCGCCTTTGTAGCCGCCGTAGTCGCCCTGGCAGCCGTGTTGCTCTTCCGCCGCAGACAGGCGGCAGAAAAGTCCTAAGACAGAGAACCGTCTCCGTCTTATTGTCAACCTGTTATTCTTAACGCGGTTGACAATCGCCTCCTGCCCTGCTATACTCGGTTAATCCGATATAGGAGGTGCTTTCCTTGAATTCCTGCAAATTCACCGCTCATGACATTGCTTCCGCGGCCATGGGTGTGGCGCTGATTGCCGTTTGCTCCTGGCTCTCCGTCCCCATGACCGTGCCCTTTACCATGCAGACCTTTGCCGTGTGTCTTGTCACCGCAGTGTTGGGTCTTCGTCTGGGGTTCTGGACCGTGGTCTGTTATCTGCTGCTGGGCGCGGCAGGCGCACCGGTCTTCGCGGGCTTCAGCGGCGGTTTTGCCGCTCTGCTCGGCCCCACGGGTGGCTATCTGATCGGCTTTCTCTTCACCGCGCTGGCAGTGGGTCTTGCTGTCAGCAGATTGGGGCGGAAGCTTCCGGTCCTGGTTCTGTCTATGGCGCTGGGGATACTTCTGTGCTATACTTTCGGCACAGCGTGGTTTATCTATGTTTACTCCCGCAGCAGCGGTCCCATCGGTCTGGGCACGGCCCTGGCATGGTGCGTGCTGCCCTACCTGATTCCCGATGCGATCAAGATCGCCCTGGCCGCTTTTCTGACGGGACGCCTCGCGCCCATTCTCCGAAAGGACTGATTCCGGATGACGAAAGACAAGGTCCTGCAGCTCCTGCGGGAACATGAAGACAGCTATATCTCCGGTGCGGAGCTGGGAAGGTGCCTTTCCCTCAGCCGCACCGCCGTATGGAAGGCCATCGTCCAGCTGAAGGCAGAAGGCTATCTGATCGAATCCATCACCAAACGGGGCTATCGCCTGAGCTCCCGGGGAGATGTGCTGAATGCGGAGAGCGTGCGGAAATACCTGCGGCATACTGAGCTCACGCCTGAAATCTACAGGACCATTACCTCTACCAACACCGTGCTGAAGGCACGTGCAGCGGAGGGCGCCCCGGAGGGACTGGTCCTGATCGCCGGCGAGCAGACCGCAGGCCGCGGCCGCCTAGGGCGCAGCTTCTATTCCCCTGACTCCAGTGGACTGTATATGAGCCTTCTGCTGCGCCCGAAGATCCCGGCGCAGGAGGCTACGCGCATCACTGCCAGCGCCGCGGTGGCGGTGGCGGAGACCATAGAGGAGCTCTCCGGCAACCCCACCCGGATCAAGTGGGTCAATGACGTGATGATGGAGGGAAAGAAAGTCTGCGG
Organism: Oscillospiraceae bacterium; assembly: GCA_017448455.1. GTDB lineage: Bacteria > Bacillota > Clostridia > Oscillospirales > Oscillospiraceae > Limivicinus. Next base: position 22,282 of record JAFSLL010000074.1, read on the forward strand.
CATTCTGACAGAGGCCTCCTTCGACTGCGAGAGCGGGCAGCTGGCATACGTGATCGTCGGCATCGGCATCAACGTCGCCGTACCCGCAGGGGGCTTCCCGGAGGAACTGGGGCAGATCGCAGGAGCGGCCTTTGACGGCGTTTCCGTCCCGGAGCTGCGGGCAAAGCTCGCCGCGGGAGTATTGGACCGCCTCATGGATCTCGCTGTCGATCTCAGCGACCCGGCCTGCTTCGAGGCCTACCACGCGCGCTCCCTGGTGCTTGGCAGGGCGGTAAACCTGCTGGTCCCCGGCCGGGATCCCGAGCCGGCAGAGGTGCTTGCGCTGAACCGGGACTACTCCCTCCGGGTGCGCATGCCGGACGGCAGCGAGCGGAACGTTTCCTCCGGCGAAGTCAGCATCCGCCTCACGCCGTGAACCGAGTGAACCGAACAGTGATGCTTCGCTGCCTGGCACAGGTCGGGGGACAGACCCGCCGCGGAGGGACCCGGCTTGTCGGAAACGATAAAAACGATTCTGTGAAACCCACATTTTCATGAGTTTTCCAACTTGCCCGGCAGGGTCCGCTGTGTTAAACTAAGCGCACTGTGGTTGGAGAAGAGGTGAGGACGCATGCGCATTCTGATCGTAAATGACGACGGTATCCGGTCCCCCGGGCTTGCGGCTCTGGCGCGCGCAGCGGTCCTGACGGCTCTGCTATGCCGCTGACCGGCACCTTCGGCTATCAGTACTCCCTGCCCATGTTCTGCCCCGAAATTCTGGAAAACGCTGCCATCCTCTACATCTGGGTCACTCCCGAGGAATCCCGCCACAAAAACGCCGACCGCGCAGACCCAAACGATCCAGGCTCCAACCTGCACCACGGCGTGCCCATGGCAGTGATGCTGGGCGACTACGGCTGTGACGATATGGAATATCTCCGTGCGCAATCCAAAGCCAACTGCGTGAGTTTTGAAGCCCACGGGAAGCACTGGGACGTACCCATCGGCGTTTTCGACAACCGCGTAGACAAGACCTCGTTCCTCCGTGCCGAGCCTGAGAACCGGGATCCGGCCAAGGTTGCCGAAGTCACCGAAGCCATCCGCGCCGCCACCGACGCCATGTTTGCAAACTACGGGAAGTAATATGCAAAGTGCTCCTGATTTGCAGATCATACAGCCCATATAGCAGAACACCGACCGGCTTCCGCCGGTCGGTGTTCTGCTGTCTGAAAGGATTCCATATTACGAAAGGGCATCATACAGGGAGCGGCTGCGACAGATACGGGTACTCCTTGTCACGCGTTCACGACGAGGTTTTCCAAGGCAGGGAAGAAAACCCAGATCGAGACGCTTGCTCCTTCCGTACGGAATTCACCCCAGCCGTCCGCGTCGATGACTACGGGCTCCCTGCATTCACCGAGTACATCGTACATCTTTGCTCCCGCGAAGCGGCTGCCCATCCACATCCGCTTGATGCCGCTCTCTCCGTTCGAAAGTACAACGGCAAGACCGGAGTCCGGATGCTCGTCGTCGCCCCGCCGCACCCAGCCGATACAGTGCGGATCGTCGAAGCAGTCCTCCTGTTCTCCATAGGCGTATGCGCTGCGGGTTCTAATCATCTTTCCGAGATTCGGCACCGGTGTGAGATGCCGGACGGGATTGCCGTAATAATCCGTATAAAACACACAGGGGTTGCCGTTTTCACGCAGCAGAAGAAGGGCGTAGGCCAGTGGCTTAAACCAGTCCGCAACGAAAGATGCGAGGCTCTGCCCGCACTGTGTATCGTGGTTGTCGACGAAAGTGACCGCGTTCTCGGGTCTCGCAGATACGAGTGTATCCGAGAATATGCCGCGCAGATCGTAATCGGCGCCGGCCTCGGAGGCCTGGAAGAGATGGTAGTGTAGCGCCACGTCAAACAGTGACATCTGACTATCAACCGTATCGAGATAGTACAGCAGCCGGCCCAGATCCCCGCTCCAGTATTCACCGACAGCGGGAAGGTCAGGATAGCCCTGCTCGCGCAGACGCCTGAGTAGTCTGCGGTAAAACGGGAAGCTGATGTGCTTGACCGCGTCAAGCCGCAGGCCGTCAATCCCGGTTTCCTCAAGATACCAGCGGAGCCATTTTTCCGTCTCCATTCGGACACGAGGGTTTGACATGTCGACATTCATGCCCATCAGATAGTCATAATTTCCCTTTTCCGGGTCGGTCTGCGGAGCCCAATGCTTGCCACTGAAGCGATAAATGCATTCGCCGTCCGGAGCGGTCTCGTCCGTGCCTGTAAAATCCCGGTGATCCCAGACAAAGCGGCTGTATTTGCCGCCGCGGCCCGGGAAGGTGAACTTCGAGTGGACACGCACGGTGCGCTCGCCTTCCAGCTGGATCAGGCGGTCTTCCGGAGAGTCGCTCACGGCTTTGACCTCCTCAACCTCATCCCCGCCCATGCGGTGGTTGAGCACGATGTCCCCGTATACACGGATACCCGACTCGTGAAAGGCGTTGATCGCCTCGATATATTCCTCTTTGGTGCCGTATTTGGTACGGACCGTTCCTTTCTGGTCGAACTCTCCCAGATCGTACATATCATAAACGCCGTAGCCCACGTCCTCCTGCGAGATGCCCTTGCAGGCGGGCGGGAGCCAGACTTCGGTGATTCCGAGGGCCGCGAGCTCCTCTGCTTTTGCGGCGCAGCGCTTCCACCAGAAGCCGTCATTCGGCAGATACCATTCAAAGTATTGCATCATTGTATCGTTGTTTCGAATAACAATGCCTCCTTTCTCCGGACATGTCGTCCGGCACAGAACCGCTCGCGGTGAACGCGTGCGGTCGATCCGGTGCGGACCACACGGCATCTTTTTCCTTTCCTGTTCCGTGGATCCTGGGATCGCAGGCGTTTTACCACTGTTTTCGAGAAATGTCAAATATCGGCCTGTTTTTTCCCGTCAATCTGCATAAATCCGGCGTCGGAAATAAGGCGAAAAACACCCTATAATGAAGCGAATCCGGGAACAGGATTCCGGATTTCTTATCGTATTTTTATTGATCTTTCACAAAATTTCGAGGTTGCTTTACAGAATACGGGCAAATTAAGCTCCTTGTCTTCTCGACAGGGCTGACTATTATATCTTTTACGTATGTTTAATAACTTATTATATGTATTTCCTTTTTGTAAAACTCTGTGTTATCATACAATCGTCCTGAGGGAACAGGATAAAACACAGAGAAAGAAGGCGAAGGACATGCTGAAGATGCTCAAGGAATACTACGAAAGCTTCTCCCACCGTGAGGGCAAATAAGCGGGACTGGTTTGGGTACCGCAATCAACTGACAGAAAGAAGGCGTTGAAAATGCTGAAGGAGTATTACGAAAGCTTCGCTCACCGCGAGGGTAAATGACCGATCGAAACGATTAGCACGGACTGCATTTGTGATGGATGCGGTCCGTGCTGTTTTTTCCGGGAAAACCGACTTGCCATGTCAAAAGAAATATAGTAGAGTATGATCAAAGCCGTTTAATAAAACTAATGATTTGGAGGACAGGAAATGATGAAAAAAGCGCTTTGCCTGCTGCTTGCGATGCTGCTTCTGCTTGGACTCTGCGCCTGCGGCGGGAGTGCCGCGCCGACTTCCAATGACGCTGCCCCCGCGGATGCCGCGGGACAGAATGAGGCGGTCGAGGTCCCGGATGTCGAGTACAGCATCTCGGTCACGGATCAGGAAGGAAACCCGATTTCGGGAGTCATGGTGCAGTTCTGCGACGATACAGCCTGCACGACGGGAGAGACGGATAAAAACGGCACTGCCGTTTTCACGGCGAAGGAAGGAAGCTACACGGTCCACGTCCTGCGCGTACCGGAAGGCTTTCTCGGAACGGATGAGGAATTCCGCTTCTCGGGAACGGAAAGAAGTCTCGGCATTACGCTGGCCGTACCGGTACCGGAGATCGCTGACCCCATCATCGGCTTTTCCTTCTATAACCCTGAGAAGTATGAAAGCATGAAGGGAACCGTTGCGTGGGAGAATAACCAGATCACCAATAAAGCTTACGTCCTTTCTTCCGTGTACTATGCTGTCGCGAAAGAGGACAGTGCTGCCTTCAATGAACTGAGGACCGATTTGTATTTTTCCACAGATAGAAACAATGAGGTCCGGACTCTGTTCGAGGTAATCTGCGTCCAGATGAGCGAAGCCGAAGCGGAAGATTATCTGAAGGCCAATATCCAACCGGCAAACGGCTGGGAAAACTTAACCCTTGAAAAAGTCGGATCGGCCGAAAACCTGACTGCCTTCCTGGTTCAGGAGATTCTCCCCGAAAGTGATCAGAAGTCTCTGAAAGAAGGCATGGGCGAGTTTTATGACGAGTTTATGGACCTGCGCGAGGACAGGGAGACCTTTCTCTCCGGTATTCAGCTCCAGAAACCGCTCACCGCGACCATGCTCTTCGAGACACAGGATCTGGATGGCAACACCGTCAACATGCTGGATGTTCTGGCCGATCACAAGGTCACCATGGTCAACCTCTGGGCGACCTGGTGTGAACCATGCAAGAAGGAACTGCCGGACCTGCAGGAGCTCAGCAAGACCTTTGAGGCGCAGGGTTGCCAGATCATCGGAATCTGCCTGGACTATCACGCGGGCGAAGACACCGCTGCCGTGAAGGACATCCTGTCTGAGGCCGGCGTGACCTATCTCAATCTGGTTGCCCCGGAAAACGACAGAACGCTTCTCCCCATGAAGTATTACCCGACCTCCTATTTTGTTGACAGCGAAGGCAATATCCTGACAGACGCGGTGCTCGGCGCCTATCCCGTATCCGTCTATAAAAATGCGCTGAAATTAGCTCTTTCCGCGCTCCAGGGATAAGGCAGACGCAGCCTGTGCCTCAAACGTAAAAGAATTATAACGCTATATATTATGTAAACCAAACGCAGAGGAAGATACCCCGTGCTTTTCCCGGACAGTGGGAAAGGTATGGGGTTATTCTGTCATAGGGCTTATTTTAGAATCATCTTCACATGCGGGATGCCGTCTAAAAGGAACTCGTCCGAGATCTGCCGGAATCCCTGCTTCTCATACAATCCTCTGGCATAGGTCTGCGCCTCGAGGTAGATCCTGTCGGCACCGAAACCTTCTCTCGCTGCCCGTATGCCTTCGGAGAGAATTTGGGTTCCCAGGCCGCGGCGCCGCTTTACCGCGATTACACGCCCGATCGCGACATGTTCGCTTTCCACGCCGCGATTCAGAATGCGGAGATAGGCTTCAATGCCGTCCTCGTCCTCCAGCCAGACATGCAGCGCTTCCCGGTCCAGATCATCCAGCTCCATGTAGGGACAGTTCTGTTCGACCACAAACACGGAAACGCGCAGCCGCAGAATGGCGTACAGTTCCTCGGTGGTCAGCTCGTGAAAACGCTTGATTTGCAATGTCATGTTCCTGCTCCAATCTTCGTGATGGTCTGTGCCCTATAAGACAGAGAAGCGTCCCCTGTCTTGCTTCCTATTTGCCGGGGTAGAGCCTTTTCCGCTCACGCCCGAAGAGAATCCTCGCGACCACCGCCGCGATGAAAAGCGCCACGCACAGCGCCGTGAAAATATAGATGAGAACAGGGTGCCCCGTTCCGCTCGCGTAGCCGGGCAGAAGAAGCGAGCTAATCACCAGCGTAACAAAACAGCATGCCAGCAGAACGAGAATCCGTTTACGCTGCCGGACCAGGCGGTCCAGCGCCGCTTCTCTTTCTTTTGCCGCTTCCTCAGTATATTTTTTCCCGCATCTCTTGCATCTGTATACGCCGTCTTCTTGCGTAAAGCTCTCTCCTCCGCATTTGCTGCAATCGAACATGGTATCACTCTCCTGCCTGATTATTCCGTCATTTCCCTGACAATGGAGGCCAGATCCACTTCTCCGAAGCTGCCGGCTTTTTCCGGATATCTGGCTTTGTAGTCACTCAGGATATTCCTCAGCATGGTCTGCTGGATCAGGTCTCCGTCTCCTGTCAACAGGCAGAACAGCTCGCGGTTGTTCATTTCTTTCAGGGGTTTCATTTCGCACTCCTCCTATTGAAGCATTTACTCGCTGTTAATGTTTTCCTATATAGCTATTTCCCCAGTTGCGTACGGATGAGATCATCCCAAAGTGCTTTTATTATACACCTTTTTTTCTCAGTTGTCATGGATTAAGAACCGTATGTTTCAAGACTTTGCAAATTAAATATTATGTAAACCATTATTCGATAATCTGCTTTGCTCTCTTGCATGAAAACAGTATATGGCGTATAATTGAAACAGATTTTTCCTGTTATCGTGAAAGGAGATTTGCATTCATGAAAGTAGTACTTGCGGGGGCATTCGGTCACCTTGGCCTGGATATCCTCCGGGAGCTGGTTAAGCAGGGACATGAAGTAACCGCACTTGGGAGAAGCATCCGCAAACCCGCCGATCTGCAGGACGGCTATACTGCCGTACAGGCAGATGTCCAGAAGCCGGAAAGCCTCAAAGGCGTCTGCGACGGCGCCGAAGCTGTCATCTCCACCGTGGGACTCACCAAGGCCAGCGCCGAGGTCAGCTGTTATGACGTGGACTACCAGGGAAACATGAACCTGCTCAAAGAGGCAAAACGCGCGGGTGTAAAGCAGTTTGCCTATATCTCGGTTCTCAAGGCCGACGGCAATCCCTCCGTCCCCATGCTGGACGCCAAAGCGAAATTTGAGGCGGAACTGAAGAAAAGCGGTCTCAACTGGGTCATTTTCCGTCCAAGCGGGTATTTTTACGATATTGCCAAGGTCTTCATGCCGATGATCGAAAAGGGCAAGGTGACCCTGCTCGGCAAGAAGGACGTCCATGCCAATGTGGTTGACACGCCCGACTTTGCGGCGTTTATCGTGGAGCATATGTGCGACAGTGGGAAAACCTACAATGTCGGCGGCAAGGAGACCTGGAGCTATGAGGAGATGGCGAAGATGTTCTTCGCCGCAGCCGGCAAGGAGCCTGTAATCAGCCGCGCGCCTGTCTGGCTGTTCGATGTGCTTGCCTGGGTCAATAAGAAAAAGAAGAACGGCAAGGAAGCCATTATCCGCTTCTCCAAGTGGACGCTGACCGAAGAGATGGTCGGGGATACCGTTGTCGGAGACGCAAGCTTTGCCGAGTACATCAAATCCTGTTACGGAAAAAGCCGTAAGTGAGATAGATAACAAAGAAGGATAGAATTCAGAATCATGATTGTTTATTTTTCAGGAACGGGAAACAGCCGCTTCGTCGCGAAAAGAATCGCCGCGGCGACGGGCGATGAGCTGTTTGACGCGTTCAGCAGTGTTCGAGAAGGAAAAGGCTTCACATTCCCGGATTCCGGCGTCTATGTATTTGTTTCACCGATCTATGTGTCGGCGCCGCCCATGGCCTTTCTGGACTTTCTCCGGCGCTCGTCCTTCCCGGACGGCTGCCTGGCATACTTTGTCATGACCTGCGCGGGCGGTATGGGGGGCGCTCCAGCCTACTGCCGGAAGCTGGCCTCTGAGAAAGGCTTTACCTACCTCGGTACCGCCGAAGTAGAGATGCCGCAGAATTACATCGCCATGTTCAAAACGGGTACTCCGGAGGAGAACCGAGCGAAAATCGAAGCGGCGCTTCCCGAGATCGACCGCATTGCCGCTACCATCTCCAGCTGCCGGGAACTCCCGGATCCGGGGATGAAAACCTGGGAATATCTCTCCACGGAGATGGTTCTTACTCCATACTACAAAGCCTTTATGTCTGCCAAAGCCTTTACCGCAACCGACAAATGCATCGGCTGCGGGAAGTGCGCATCGGTCTGTCCTCTCGGCAACATCACGCTGCAGGACAGAAAGCCCGTCTGGGGCGGGCACTGCACCCACTGCATGGCATGCATCAATCAGTGTCCCAAAGAGGCGATCGAATACGGCAAGGGCACCCGGGGCAAACTGCGCTACCACGGGCCGGACGCTTTGATGAAAGACAGGCAACAGCAGAAACGCCCCTAAGAATTCTATGTAAACTATATTATGTATACTTAGCCCTATTAAGACTGCGCCTTTCCCTGCCGGAGAGGCGCAGTTGGTTCTGTAAGACAGCAATACAGGGTACAACATAAGACAGGCCTCGGCTCCTGTCTTATGTCTTAATGTCTTGCTTAAATGCCGGATTCATTCATCGCTTTCAGAACTGACTCATACAAAGGTTTTGCCTCGGGCGCATAGGAAAGCAGCGAAGAGATCGGCTGCTCCTTAACATACTGGATCATCGGGTTATTCAGAATATCCGGCATGTACTGCTCCAGAATCGGGAGCGCGGCCGGATGGTCCAGCATCACCCGCAGCAGGGTCTCCAGTGTATAGCGGTCCTGCTCAAGTCGTGTATCTGTTGCATACTCATAGTGATAGCTTCCGCTTCCAAGCGTGAGCACCTCTTCCCGCTCGGGCAGAGTCAGCAGCGCCACCGTGTTCACGGGCACAGTCAGATCAACGGTGATCGTGCCCTTCTCACAACGCCAGGCAGTCTTGATTGTACCGTAAACGCTCTCGTATTCCAGCTTTGCCCAGGTGATGCCCTTGATAAACTGCGGTGCTACGGCAAATTTTTTATAACCGGGCTCCAGATTACGCAGCCCACAGAGACGGGTGTATAGCCAGTTGCCGATGGAACCGTAAGCATAGTGATTGAGCGAATTCATATTCACGGGGTTGAAGCTGCCGTCCGGCATGATGGAATTCCAGCGCTCCCACACCGTAGTCGCACCCATCCTGACTTCGTAAAGCCAACCAGGGTTCTCCTCCTGCAGGAGGAGTTTGCCGGCCAGATCGTGCTTTCCGTTATCACTGAGGGCAAGGCAGAGATAGGGCGTGCCGATGAAGCCGGTAGTCAGGTGCGTCCTGTGCGCGGCAATGTTCTGCTCCAGCCTTTCGGCGATCGCAGCCCGGTCTTTCTCCTCTGCGAGACCGAAGTGCAGCGCCAGCACCATGGCCGTCTGCGTCTCGCTGACGAGGCGGCCCGTCCTCGTGACATACTCGTCGCGGAAGGCCGCAAGTACCGTTTCGCGCAGCGCAGCGTAGAGAGCCGCGTCCTCATCAAAGCCGAGGACGGCAGCTGTGTCGGCCATAATCTGCAGGCTCCAGATAAAGCAGGCATTGGCAACGAAATAGTCGTCCGTCGCGCCTTTTCGTTCGTCAGCCATATCATTCCCTTCGTGATCCAGACCGAGCCAGTCGCCGTACTGGAAACCTGTCTGCCACAGACCGTTGTCCCCGCACTGACGGCGGATGTAGTCCACCCAGATCTTCATGCTCTCGTACTGCTCGGTCAGGACGCGCTTGTCGCCGTAGGTCTCGTAGAGCGTCCAGGGCACAACTGTTGCACAATCTCCCCAGTAAGCCGACCCGTTCTGGCCGCCGGAATAGCCGTCGGAGAGCACATCGGGTACCACCTGTGCCATACCGGTCGCCGGATCCTGGTCGGCAGTGAGATCCCGCAGCCATTTGCGCATGAAAGGCATGATATTCTGATGGAAGACAGCCGTCGGCGTAAAAGCTGTGGCATCACCCGTCCAGCCGAGGCGCTCACTGCGCTGCGGACAGTCGGTGGGGACATCCAGATAGTTGTCCCGCTGGCCCCAAACGATGTTCTGCTGCAGGCGATTGACGCGCAGGTCGGAGCAGGAGAATCTGCCGTTTTCTTTCAGATCGCTGGACAGATGGCAAGCAGTCAGCGTAATTTTCTGCCCTTCCTCCAGGCCCTCCAGGCAGACGTAACGGAAGCCGTGGAAGGTAAAATGCGGACGGAGAGTCTGTTCCTCGCCGTTGAGGACATAGGTGTCGGTCGCCTTGGCAAAGCTGAGGTTCCCGGTATAGAAGTTGCCGTTTTCGTCCAGGCTCTCCGCGTGGCGGAGTGTGATCTTCTGGCCCGGTCTTCCGCTGATTCTGACCTCAACCCAGCCGGTCAGGTTCTGGGCAAAGTCGAACAGGTGATCGCCGTTCGGGGCAGTGAACTCTCCGGCGACCGGCAGCGTGCACAGGCAGCGAACAGGCTCGTTCTCCTGTGCAACAAGCGTTTCAAAGTTTCCTTCAAACGGCAGCGCTTTGCCGATGTCCTCTTCGGCATGCATATAATCCTGCGTTTCTCCGTCATAGATCTCAGAAAAGCGGATGGTACCGGTCGTCACATTCCAACTCTTATCCGTGCCGATGATCTCCTCCGTGCCGTCATCATAGGTCAGGACAAGCATGGCCAGCAGCGCAGTTGTGTCGCCGTAGTGATTCGGCGTCGGCATGAAGCCCAGCACACCGGCGTACCAGCCCTTGCCCAGGGTGAAGCGCAGTTCATTCCGGCCCTGCCGGAGATTTTCCGCAACATAGGTCTGATACTGCAGACGCCTGCAGTAGCTGGTCCAGCCCGGTGCGAAGAAGGTGTCATCGATCTTTTCCCCGTTGATCTCTGCCTCATAAAGGCCAAGCGCCGTGGCGTAAAGCCTTGCTTTAGCGAGGGGCCTGGCCACGATGAAAGATTTTGTAAAAACGGGACTCGCCGCTTCCTCTTTGGTCAGGCCGTGCGTGATCCATTGCGCCTTTCCCTCGAAGGCCGCACCGGACAGCAGCCCGGTCTCAAAACCGGAAGATGCCGACGCCACTTCTCCGTGGTTATCCCAGACGGTCACCGTCCAGGTATAGGCTGTGCGCGGAGAAAAGGTGGCGCCCATGTATTCGACCAAAACGCTTTGCCCGCTCTCTACCCTTCCGGTATCCCACATCACAGTGTCGTTGGAAACTGTAAGGCGATAGGCGCTCTGGCGCGTGTCGTTCCGGTCGCTTTCCAGCTTCCAGCTGAAGCGCGGCTGCACTTCGTCGAGGCCAAGCGGTCCGGTTTTGTATTCTGTTGTCAGGTCAAAAATGTTGAGCATATTCTCATTCCTTTCCCGGTTAAGGCTCAGGCTTTTCTGAACACCCCGTCCCAGTACACAAGCGGGATGAAGGTCGTATGTTCCTTTTTGAAAGTATTGGGGTAGTGCAGGGCCAGATAGTATTGTTTCTCTTTACTTTGGAAGATCATACCGTGGCCGCCGTCACGGTCATAGAGAAGCTCTCTGTCCACTGTCCAATTCCCGTCGAGCGCATTGTTGTCCGAATGCGCCATTGCTACAGCGTAGCCCCCTTTGGTAAAGGTCGACCACAGCATGTGCAGTCTTCCATCCTCTGTTTGGATCATAAAGGGGCCATCCGTCACATAGTTTCTGAAAAAATATCTGCTGACAAACGGGGTTGCGGAAGAGGCGCGAAACAGCAGCTGTGCAGCGCCCGTGCTTTGTTTCAGGTCATCCGTCATCCGAATGCTGCAAACGGTACCGTCGCGGATCTGCCTCCACTCATGACAGAACACCATATAGGGAACGCCATCCTGCGAAAGGTACAGGGTCCCATCCAGGCAACGCCACTCTTTCGGAGTAACGCAACCGTCCGAATAAAGCGAAAAGGGACCCATCGGCGATGCAGCAGTGAGAACTGCCGTACCAAGCCCTTTGTTATTATATGCAAATATTGCAAACATATAAAACCTGTCACGATAGCAATAAACTTCAGGCGCCCAATAGCATTTTCTGCTAAAAAAACCGGATGGACGATGAAAGACTTCAAAAGGGCCTTCCCACTCATTCAGGTCGTCACTTGTGTATACATCAAACCCGTATGCCTGGCCGGCAAATGCGGTCTCACTCCGTGTGCCATAAAGATAATACCTGTTATTGTATAGAAGAACGTACGGATCGCGCAGTTTGATTTCTTCCGTTTTCATAATCGGATTCATCCTTTTGAAAACGCCCGCGGAGCCTTCACCCCGCGGGCGGTATTGTTTGAAATTTACTCAGCGCTCTTTTCGGCTCGGCGAACGCGGAGCTCCTCAACGATGCCGGGGTAGATTTTTTCCAGATCGTATTTGGAGAAGAGGACTGCCATGATGATGAACATGGCAAGAGGAATGTAGATGGCAAAGCTGAAGATAGCCGTGTTTACAGAGGCGGGCTGGGAGGCTGCAGCAGCCTGATAGCCGGCGGCCGCCAGCAACCAGCCGATCAGGGATCCGCCGATGCCTGATCCGACTTTGGCGCCGAAGGAGCTGGCACTGTTGGACATACCCAACAGACGCCTGCCAAACTTCCACTCGTTGTACTCCACACAGTTATTGACCATGGCGCCGGATACGCACATGATGGGCATCACGGCAAAGGTCTGGAATGCACCGCCAACGATGCAGGACCAGAAGCTGTAGGGAGTAAACACACGGACAACACAGGCAGCGGCGCCGAGGGCGCAGCCGATCAGGCAGGTTCTGGCCATGCCGAACTTCTTTGTGAGGGGACCGACCAGCATAAAGCCCAGGAACGTGGGGATCAGGCCGATGGCACCGAGGAGAGCCACAATGTTATCATTGCCGAGAATGTACTTGGCATAGTAAGTGCCGCCGGAGGCGCTCAGGCCATAGGAGATGTTGACGAAAAGGTTCACGATGAGCATGATAACCCAGTATTTGTTCCTGAAGAGGAGCTTGAGTTCTTCCAGGAAAGAATCCTGTTTCTCCGCGCTCTGGATTTTCTGCACTTCGGCATTCTCTTTGGAGCTGCGGTAGAGGATAAAGAGCGAAAGGCCGGAGAGAACCGCAAAGACCACGGAGACTTTAATCCAGGCCGCCTGATCGGCCACGCCGTTTGGCCCGAGGGCGTTGGTGATGGGGATGAGCAGAACCGCAATGACCATACCGATGAGATAACCGAAGACCGTACGGGCAATGCCCATCTTGCCGCGCTCCTCCACGCTCTCAGTACGCAGGGCCATGATGGCGCCGTAAGGGATGGCGATTGCGGTGTAGACAACGGCAGAAATCAGGATGTTTGTGATGAGCACATAGGCCATCTGCAGGCCACTGGGCGCGTTCTTTGGAACTGTGAACATGAGAACGATGATCGCCACCGTCGGAGCCAGCATCCACAGGAACCAGGGGCGGCATTTCCCCTTCGGGGAGTTGACCTTGTCCATGATCTTGCCCATGGCAAGATCGGAAAACGCGTCACAGATCTTCGCGATCAGCAGCATGGTGGCTACCGCACCTGCCGCCAGGCCGACTTTTTCGGTGTAGAAGTAGGTAAGCTGACCCACCAGGGTGGTCATAGCGTTTAACGGAAGCTGACCGATGCCGTCACCAAAGTAGTCCCTGAAACGCATGGTCTTCCGGATACCCATGCTGTCGAGGCCGAGCTCTTTTTTCTTTCTTGCCATGATGTTCCTCTCCTGTCACTTGATTTTTGGGGTTCTGCGGGTAATATAGCAGAGAAGCAGCAAGGTAAACACAATTTTCTTGATATCTTTGATGTTTTTATGATATTATTCTCGATGAGGTGGGAAAAATGCAGAGAATCACAAAGGCACTTGAACGACTTCACAGTATTACCGGCATCACGCTCACGCTGACAGACGGGAACGGATCCCTGCTCGGAACCTGGCCGTTCCTCGGCAGGAAAGTATTTCCGGAAGAACCCTGCGCGGCAGCAATCATGGATTTTTGTCTGCAAAAGAGAGACGCGCTTCATCCTCTCGTCAGCTTCCTCGAGCCCGGTTTTCTGCTGGGCGTCGCGGAGCTCGAGCCCGACCGCTACGTGCTGATCGGTCTGGTGAGCCCCTATGTTCACTCCCGCGCCGAAGTATTGAAGATGGCCGGCAATGTAATTCAGCCGGAACATCTGCAGCAGTACTGCGATCTGCTGCTTAACCAGCCGTTGGTAACATTGGAAAAAATGAAGGATCTGATCTGCCTGCTGGGCCATACACTGGGTCTTGATGTTCCGGAGGAGAACATCCTGTTCGTTGATAATGTATCCAACAAAAAACTGGGGGTCTCCGTTCTGGATCAGTCGCTTTTCGAACAGCGCGAAGAGCCCGAGGCACATGTTCCGGTGGATTTCGAAACCGCAATCTGCGCTGCCGTAGAATCCGGGAACCGCACCCTGCTGGAGCGCAGTCTTCTCGCGCCCCGAACCGGACGGGTCGGCCGAATGTCACAAAACAATCTTCGGCAGGAGAAGTACTCCTTTATCTGTCTGGCTACACTGGTCTCCCGTGCGGCAATCCGCGGCGGACTCCCCGTCGAAACCGCTTTCAACCTGAGCGATCTGTACTGTCAGCGGGCTGACCTGCTCACGGAAATCCCTCTGATCCAGAATCTGGTCTTCACCATGCTGAACGATTTCTGCGGAAAAGTCAGGGAAATCCGCAAACAGGCAGCTGTCTCCCCGCTGATTCGAAAGTGTCTGACGTACATCTCCGTTCATTTACATGAACCCATCGGGCTGGAACAGCTTTCCCGGCACTGCAACCTGTGCGCGCGCAGCATATCTCTGCGCTTCAATGAAGAAATGGGTATGAGCATACCGGAATACATCAACCGGGAAAAGCTGCTGGAAGCGAAATATCTTCTGGAACATTCCGGCTATTCGATTTCTGATATCTCGACATTCCTGAATTATCCGTCACAGAGTTATTTTGCTCATGTCTTCAAAAAATATAACGGGTTGACGCCGCAGAAATATCGTAACGGCAAAGAATAAAGAAAGGACGGTGCCTCTCCGTTTCGGAAAAGCACCGTCCTGTTTCCGTTTTCTCCGCCTCATCCCCGCAGGCGGTCGGCGAGCCGGGTGTTGCGCGTCGTGACCGTTACGGTATGCACGGCCATGGAGATCGCTTTCTTCGCGCCAACGATGACCAGCCCCTTTTTTGCCCGCGTGATCCCGGTATAAATCAGGTTGCGCTGCAGCATGACATAGTGAGTCATCAGAACCGGCATGACGACAATGGGGTACTCGCTCCCCTGGGCCTTATGGATCGTCGTGGCATAAGCCAGGACCAACTCATCCAGCTCGGTGGAATCGTAATCCACCGAGCGGTCATCAAAGCGGACAGAGAGCATGTGCTCCTCCAGGTCAACCCGCTCCACGACCCCGATATCCCCGTTGAAGACCTCTTTGTCGTAATTATTCCGAATCTGCATCACCTTATCCCGTTCCCGGTACAGGCTGCCTCCTCTGCGCAGTCCTGTATCTCCGGGGTTGAGAGCCTCCTGCAGAAGTCGGTTCAGATTCGTCGCCCCGACAAAGCCCCGCTGCATCGGGGTAAGCACCTGAATCTCTCTCGGCGGTATCCGGTAGTAACGCGGGAGCTTGGTTTTGACCAGCTCGGTGATTTCGGCGGCAGCCTGTTCGGGGTCTTCCCGCTCCACGAAGAAGAAGTCCGTGCTGTGTCCGTTGGAGAGGTCCGGCATGCTCCCCCGGTTGATCCGGTGCGCGTTCATGATGATGCGGCTCGTCTGCGCCTGACGGAAGATCCGGGTCAGGCGGACAACCGGGAAGCAGTCCGAATCGATCAGATCCCGCAGAACATTGCCGGCGCCGACGCTGGGCAGCTGGTCCACATCCCCCACCAGAATCAGTGTCATGGTATCCGGGACCGCCTTCAGGAGGTTGTACATGAGCAGGATATCGATCATGGAGCACTCGTCCACGATCAGGACGTCCCCCTCAAGCGGGTTGTCCTCGTTGCGCTTGTAGCCTTCGGGCGGCTTCACCTCAAGCAGGCGGTGGATGGTCTTCGCCTCCATGCCGCTTGTCTCGGAGAGGCGTTTCGCCGCCCTGCCGGTCGGAGCGGCAAGGAGAATCTTCGCCCCTGCCTCCCGAAAAGCGGTCATGATCCCGTAGGTCGTGGTCGTCTTGCCTGTGCCTGGGCCGCCGGTCAGCACCAGGATCTTGCTCTGCGCGGCAGTCAGGATTGCCTGCTGCTGAACCTCGTCGTACCGCATGCCGGTCCGGGCCTGAACACGCTCTGCGAGTCTCTCTTGCCGGATCCGAACCGAAGGGCTGCAAGATGAAATCTCCCGCAGGCGGCGCGCGGTACCGAGCTCCGCGTAATAAAACGGCGGGAGATAGATGGCTTCCCCATCCCTGATGACATCCTC
>JAFSLL010000075.1 GCA_017448455.1 Oscillospiraceae bacterium
AGGTCGCAGAGAAATAATCGATCTGCTTGCAGCGGGCGTAAATGCCGCTGCGGAGAAAAAAGTAAAGGTTGGTGGAACCCTCAGCGCAAACCAACTGACTGCTCTCGCAGGGGTTACGGCAATCAGAAAACTTGCTGAAACCGGCGCTCATGAGAAGCTGGAGAAGACATCAAATCAGTTTATGCAGGGGATTGCTGAGATCTGCACGAAGTATGATGTTCCCGCAATTCTCTTTAACCATCAGTCCATTCTTCATATTGATCTGGGCGGGCTGCAGCATGTGCAGTATTACTTTAAGCCCGGCACAGAGGAGCATGACAAGCAGTTGATGGATGCTTACATCAATATGATAGAGTTCTCTATGGCGCTTGCCGCAGAAGGATTGATCATTTCCGTTGGCGGCAAGACATACCTGTCTGTGGCGGCCATTGACGTCATGGACGACGCGCTTGCTATTTATGATAAAGTTTTGAGCCAGTATGAATAAGCTTTGCGGTGCCTGTTTCTGCACAGGCACCGCATTCTTTCTTAGTACTCCGATGCGGCGGAGCCGTTTGCCCGAATGCAATTGAGCTCCGCTGACTCGGGAAGCCAAAGAATAATCAACTGGCGCAAAAGTGGGTCGATGGCGAGAAAAGTGTAGCTTTATTCACACTCACACAGGGGAAATCCCCATGGGCTACTTACCATTTATGCCGAGCGTAAGTAAAAGATGTAAATGCAAGAAAAAACGAGGGCATCTGGCCATTTGTGGTAGCCAGGTGCCCTTAATGGTACATTATAGTAAAGAATTGAATCGACCAACAAAGTGAAATGATTCCTATAAAAGCGCTCAAGTATAATTCGGAAAGCAGAGAAGAGAAGCTCATGTCAAGCTTCGGTAGTATTTCCTGTATTGTGCAACAAGCTTAATAAAGCGAAAAGAAACATATGAAAAAAGGATCGCCGGAGCGATCCTTTTTCTTTAAACGGAAGCGGTTCCTTCCCGCCACTGGGAATACGCGGCCAGTTCCGGTTCGTCAATCAGAAATGCTGCTGCGAAAACGGCCAGGTCATCGACATAGCCCACAACGGGAATGTTGTCGGGAATGAGATCTTTGCCCTTCAGCAGATAAATGACTGCGGCAAGCAGGGTAACGATCACTTTCGGGGAAACAGCAGTATACTCCTTTGTGATATAGCTCCGGATCATGGATACCATAAGGGGCACTTTGGAAAGAGCATCTCCGGCGACAGGGATCTCTTTCATTTTTTCCTCCAGCTGCTGCAGCAGCGCTTCCACTTTGCCGGGATCCTTGATCAGTTCCTCAGCCTGACCGGCCAGCCCGGCGATGGCTTCCTTCGCTTTTTCAAAATCCATTGTGAACCCTTCTTTCTTTTATTTAACGCAATTGAATGCGCCATTTGTCTGATACGCGGAATTGACGATATTATAACAGTTTTCTAATCATTTATCACACAGCAGGATATTTCTGCCGGCTGTATATGCCATTACTTCCGTTCCGTGCATGGTGACCGGCCTGCCTGCGGCACTGCCCGTCAGGACGGCTTCCGCGCCGTCGATCAGCTCCGGGATCACGTCCCTGTTAACCGGCAGATCCGCGTGGGACGGATAGACAAGATCAAAGTCTTCCCGCTGCCGGACCTTCTGCAGCCCGTAAAGGTAGCTGCGCAGATCGCGGTGCGCGCCAAACATGTAAATCTGCCCGTGACACTGGATGGGATCTCCGCCGATCAGACAGCGGCTGCGTCGGTCGAGGACGCTGATGCTGCCGGGGGTATGACCGGGAATGTGGACTATTTCCAGTTCCCGCCCACCGAGGTCCAATACGTCACCGTCGTAGACGGGGCGGAAGACACCGGTCCCGTGCCGAAGATGATAATACAGCGAAGCCTCTGACGGATGCATATAGAAGGTGGAGAAGGCCTGGTTGCCTGCAATGTGATCCGGATCGGAATGGGTGACGAGAAGCTCATACGGCAGGGGTGTTACCGCTTCTGCGGCAGCGCGGATATCCAGCCCGGATCTGCCGGTGTCAATCACCAGGGCGCGCTCTTCTCCTGCGAGGACGAAGACGCGGACGCCGGCATCATCCAGGGCCCAGGTGTTTTCAAAGAGAAGCTCCATGGCCTTCATCCTTTCCGCAGCGGCAGCCACCAGGTAAAACCAAAGGCGAGGCACTGCGCAAGGCCTTCCGGAACGGAGAGGCCGTTTTCCGCGGCGACTTTCCTGCCGATGTGGAGATACTCAAAGCTGTGCAGGGCAAACAGTATGATCAGCGGCAGCGGCTTCTTTTTGACCGCAAGGGCGGCAAATGCGGCGTACAGGGCGACACAGACCGGCTTGCCGAATTTTTTTGTGAGTTTCAGGAACATATTGGGACCTCCTGATTCAAGATGGTTTCAGTTTACCAGAAACCCGGGCTTCTGACAATATGAAGAAACGGTATTGTGAAGCGTCGGGTGATGCTGTCTGAAAAAAGGGCTGTCCAATCGGACGGCTCTTTGGTATAATAGAAGTATCCTTTCTGAGAGAAGAAACCGGAAGACGATCATAAGTGAAAAGGAGATTTCTGACGAATGAAACCGTATTTGCGCAAGGTACAGTACTATGAGACAGACATGATGGGGATTGCCCACCATGCCAATTATATCCACTGGATGGAAGAAGCCAGAATTGATTTCATGGAGCAGCTTGGCTATCCCTATGGGGACATGGAACAAAGCGGGATCTATTCCCCGGTCAGATCACTTGCCTGCGATTACAGGAAGCCCTGCACGTTCAATGATGAGATTTCTGTCACTGTTTCTATATCCGCATTCACCGGAGCCCGGCTGATCCTGCGGTATGAGATCCGGAAGGGGGACGAGCTGATCTGCGAGGCAAGATCAGAGCATGCCTTTGTGGACAAGGCGGGCAGAATCGTCCGTCTGCCCCGCGCGGTTCCTGCCCTTGCACAGAAGATCGCGCTGCTCTCGGAACACAGTGAGAAGCCAGCAGAACAGGCGGAGGCGGAAAGCCGCGGCAGCTGAGACTGCGTTCTCGGAAAGCCCATAAAAGAAAAAACAAAGTGGTGCCGTCATCGGTGCCACTTTGCTGTTTCAGAACAGGATATCCGTAAACCCGCCGTCGTCCATGGCGACCGCCGTGATGCTGTTCCGGCCTGTTAAGCTCATCTTTTCTTTTTCCAGCTGAGCCGCGAGAATGGCGGCTTCTTTCGTTTTGCAGAACTGCAGAACCGTATCCGTCCGCTGGTCGATCACGGCATACATCATGTGACCTTCACCCGCCTGATGTGCTCGACGCTCCGGCGGCTCTCCCGCAGGTATGCGCTTCTGATCTCTTCTGCCAGGCCTTCGCGCGTGGCCTTCTCCACAGCCGTCTTCCAGTAGATCTGGCCGCAGGTGGGACACAGCATTGAGCCGTCCCGGCGAAGATGTTTCTTTTCCAGGTTTGTTCCGCAGAGTTTGCAGTTAATCATGTTATCCTCCGTACCCGATGGGGTAATTGCTGCTGCCGTGGCACTGCTGCAGGCAGTTCTATATTTTGTGGTTCCTTTTCCAAACATCGGGCATTATACCCCAGATGATGTGGAAAGTCGATAAAAAAGGGGATACAAAAAGAGAAAAATAGTAACGTCCTTTTTGTCATGGATAAAGAATTGTTTTTTCCGTGTCTGTTAATCTTGACCGCCACACTTTGGCGGGTGATATGTCAGAATTCATCGGACTGAAGAATAAAAATCTATCGGAAGGAACTTGTCGAATCTGTCGGATTGCGTTATCCTGTTGGTACCGGAAGGGATGCCCATGTTCTTAGGGATCGCGATGATGCGTTTTTATACGGCGGTCAATCACGATCTGCTGTTTTATCAGGATGACGGATCTGATATTTGACGAATAGAGAAGGGAAGATGAAAAATGGCTGTGTTCATATTGGCCTGTGCGGTCAGCTTTGTTCCGTCGCTTGCTCTGCTTCTGTGGCTGCGGAACCGCCTGAAGAAGGAAGATGCGTATCAGAAGCTCTGCGATCAGACGCTGTGGCGGGGCGTCATGTGCATATTTCCGGTTATTCTGCTTTCCGGGTGCAGTTATGTCCTGCTCCGTCTGACCGGGCTCCAGAATACAGACCAGCTTCTGTATCAGGCGCTGTATAAGTTCATCGTCCTGGCGCTGATGGAGGAAGTGGCGAAATTCATTGCCTTCCGCCGCGTGCTGAAGAAGACGGATTACGCGTATTCCTGGCTGGATACCGCGGTGCTGATGACGATCGTCGGTCTCGGCTTTGGCATGTTCGAAAGCATCGTCTACGCGATCGGTGCCAGCGTGCCGGTCGTGCTGGTCCGGGGCATCTGTGTCCCGCATGCCGGATATGGCTTCCTGACAGGGTATTTCTACGGCAAGGGCAGCAGGCTCGGGAAGCCTGCACTGGAGGGGACCGGCTTTGTGCTCTCGTGGCTGATGCATGGCCTCTACGATTTTTCTCTGAGCGAGGAGTTTGTTGCGATCAATGATAATCTGGTATTCATCCCGCTCCTGCTGGCCCTGATGGATATCGTGCTGGTGCTCATCCTGGTCCGCTTTGCCAGAAAGGCAAAGAAAAAGGCAGAGCTTATCGAACCGCTGCAGGAAGCTCTCGATCAGGAACAGATGCCGTAAAAGCAGTGCAGACAGGGATCACATAAGGAGTGGCTGTAAAAACCGGCCAGATAAAAAAGGACCAGGATTCCACCGTAAAGGGATCCTGGTCCTTTGCTGCAGGTGCAGAACAGATTGCTTGTTATCGGCAAGAAGTAAAGCAATTATAGCATAAGACAAAGATTTCTTGCCGATAGCCGGCTGTCAAAATGGGTTGACTTTGACAGGAAGATACGTTAATAATGGATTTATCATATTGAAAGTCTGAGAAACGCAGGGAAAGAATTGGTTCAGCACAGGATTTGGAGGGATAACGGATGAAGGAAGAATGCTTAATCTGCAAAGCGCCGCTGGAATATCTGGAATCGGATGTCCTTATGGAGTGTGAGATCTGCCATAAGAAAGAAAACAGCAAGACAAGATGCGTGAATGGGCATTATGTCTGCAATGATTGCCATACACAGGGACTGGATTCCATTATTGGGCTGTGCCTGAAGGAAACTTCCAGAAATCCGATTGAGGTGATCGAAAAGATGATGCGCCTGCCGTTCTGTCATATGCATGGTCCGGAACATCATGTTATGGTCGGGGCTGCCCTGCTGACGGCATATAAAAACGCGGGTGGAGACATCGACCTTCCCGGCGCCCTGATTGAAATGATGAACCGCGGAAAAAGCGTTCCCGGCGGTGCCTGCGGATTCTGGGGAGCCTGCGGAGCGGGGATCAGTTCCGGGATGTTCGTCTCGATCATCTCGAAGTCCACCCCTCTGGCGAATGAGCCGTTTGCGCTGTCACACAGGATGACTGCGAAATCCCTCGGACAGATCGGTGAGATTGGGGGCCCGCGCTGCTGCAAGCGGGATTCGTTCCTGTCCATTCTTGCGGCTGTCGATTTTGTGAAGGATCATTTTGGCATTGAGATGGAAAAGCCGGAGGTCGTATGCCGCTTCTCGGCACAGAACAATCAGTGCATCGGCAGACGCTGCCCGTTCTCAAAAGCGAACCACTGAAGCACCTCGGGTGAACCGTATCCTGTTGGAAGAGAGTTGACATTAACAGCTGAAAGATCAGGGATAGATCCGGTCCGTTCAGCTGCTGAGGGTGATCCACATGGCGGGACGAACCGCATTGTGCAGATCATCCGCGAAATGCCCGATGTAATCCGGATATCCGTCGGACCATACGCCGGCTTCCACATACGCGTTATACCCCGGAGAGCGCAGCCCCCACCAGCATCCGCCGTTCTGCCCCGTCCTGCTGCCCTGGGAGACGGCATAGGGCGTGGGCGTGCAGATCCGATCTTCCGCGTGTTCGAAGTACCGGAGTGCCTCTTCACAGCTGAGAAGGAAAATCCGGTCTTCCGTGTCCGCGCCGGGGTCGCTGATGTACTTCGGGTTATAATCAGCCGGTACGGTGACGGAAGCGATCCGCGCAAGCTCCTCCTCGGTGAACGCGTTCTGAAGAAACGAGGAATTGAGCCACGCGCGCAGCGAACAGCTTTCCCAGCTGACCCTTTCGTGCCTCGTCGGGTTGAACACCTGACAGTCAAGCGCGTATCTGCTGAGAACCAGCGCCTTCTCTTCCTGCACGTCCAGGACGATCCATTCGACGGGTTCTGCACTGTTCTCCGGGATGTTATCCTGCTCGTAACGGCCGAACAGAACCGTCCCGCCGACAGCGGTAAGGGATGAAAGGTCGTCCCACGCGGGGAGGACGAGGACCGGCGTTTCCGTGGCGCTGTCCAGATCCGCGGCGGGTTCCGGGATGATGGATGCCGAAGCGGAAGGAAGCGGATCCTCAGGAGGTTTTTCGGAGTATTTTTTTCCTGCGTATAACAGCAGGATCAACGCAATGCCGAAAATGACAGTCAGGAGGAGAAGGGGAGCCTTCTTTTTCTTCGGTCTGCTCTCTTTAGACAGCTTTTTATATAGCTTTTTCGCGCTCAGATCATGCAGAAGCTGACCCGCGGAGCTGTATCGATCGGCGGGATCCATTCTGGTGCATCTGCGGATAATCTCCCCGACAGAACCGTCCGCGAGCTTTTCATTCGGCATGGAACCGGTGATCAGCTCATTCAGCAGCACACCGCAGGAGTAGAGATCGGCGCGGACATCAGACGCGCCGAAGCCGTACTGTTCCGGTGCGGCATAGCCGATGGTGCCCATCAGCACCGTGTCTTCTGACCGCTCATGGGAGACCTGCTTTGCGGCGTTCAGATCCAGCAGGCGGATGCTGCCGTCGGGAGTGAGAATGATATTGGAGGGTTTAATGTCCCGGTGAATAATTGCCGGCGAGAACGAATGCAGTTCCTGCAGAATCCCGCAGAGCTGCCGGACAATCCCGGCAGCTTCCGCTGCCGTGAAAAGCCCGCCCTCATTCAGGATATCCTGCAGGGTTCTTCCCTGGATATACTCTTCAATAACCGTCAGTTCTCCGGCGTCCTCAATCACCTCAAAAATCTCGGGGATTCCGGCAACAGGATGGGCCTGCAGAAGCCGGTAGACCTCTGCATTGTAGACAGTCAGTATTTTTTTGACAAAGAGTATTTTGGAAGTAATATGCTGGACAAGCCAGACCCGGTGCGCTTCGTTCAGTATGGCGAGTTCACGATAGCAGGAGAGCGCGTATTGATCTGCTTCCGTCATGGGATCACCTCCATCCCTGCCGTTCAGTATAGCATACTTTCCGGAAGGAGAATGAAAAAATGGAAAAATCGACCAATTCTCTTGAGAATATTCTGAAAAAGACGGAACCGGATCAGATTGCGTCGTATCTCAGAGAAAATGCGAAGGAGCTTCTGACGGAACGAAATCCATTTTCCGCCTACATGCGTCTACTGATCCGGGAGAAGGGACTCACCCAGCAGGAGGTGTTTATCCGGGCGGATCTGTCCGAAAGCTATGGCTACAAGATCATTTCCGGCGAGAAGCATACCTCTCAGCGTGACACGATTCTCCGTCTTTGTATCGGCGCGGGGTTCAGCCTTGACGAGACGCAGCGCGCGCTCAAAATCTACGGCATGTCTCCGCTCTATGCCCGGGTTCCGCGCGATGCGGCGATCATGGCTGCCATCCATAAGGGAACACCGGATATTACCATTGTGAACGATGTGCTTCAGCAGAACGGCATGAGCCCGCTGCTGGAATAAAAGCGCGTGTCAGGGGGACACATTAACACAGGCGTAAGAGCTGCCCTTTCTTAAAAAACAGAGGCGCTTGCAGGCTGCGGCAGGGCGTGCTATAATCTGTAGTTAGACCTATTGAATTTTGGTTATATATCTCATATTAAAAGGAGAAGCAAGTCATGACAACAACTGGAAAAATCGCACTGTTTCTCGGCGGCACACTGTTTGGGTCCGCCGGCCTGAAAATCCTCGGAAGCAGGGACGCAAGAAAGGTCTATACCCATGTGACGGCCGCAGTGCTGCTGAGCATGGACTGCCTGAGCGATCTGCTTCCCGAATAACAGGGCTCCGCGCCGTCCTCCTCCGGCATACGCATTCTTAAATTCCATGAAGCGGGATCGTCGACCGATAATCCCTATCACGCGAACACAGAATTTAGCCGAAATATCCCCCCGGGGGGCTTGTGCAGCTCGTCCGGGGGGATTATTATCTGGGCTATGAGAGAGCATGCTGATCTATTGAAAAACAGAAGAAAGAACACAGCGGCAGTCGTCCTGCTGGCGCTTGCCGTTGTCTTACTGGCCTTTGTCTGCCTCTTCGTGGGTTCCTCCCACATGACGGTGGCAGACTGTTTTGCGGCGCTCGCAAAAAAGGGGAGCGCTTCCCAGGTGCGGATCATCTGGAACATCCGGATCCCGCGCGTGCTGGCGGCCATCATCGCCGGCGCGGGCCTCTCGGTGGCCGGCCTCGTGATGCAGACCGACCTCAACAACCCGATGGCGTCCCCCTCCACACTGGGGGTATCCAATGCCGCCGTCTTTGGCGCGAACCTCTCAATCATCGCCTTCGCGGGCGGCTTTCTGGATACGGGGAACCATCTTTCCAGCTATACCGTCGGCGCGAATCCCTACGCCACCTCACTGATGGCCTTCCTGTTTTCCACCGCTTCGATTCTGCTGATCCTCGGCCTCTGCCGGCTGCGGGCCTTCCAGCCCGGTGTGGTCGTGCTGGCCGGTATCGCGATCGGCTCGATCTGGACCGCCGCCACCACCATTCTGCAGTTCTACGCCACAGACGTGGGGCTGTCCGCTGCGGTGGTCTGGACCTTCGGCGACCTCGGCCGCGCAACATACAGGACCGACATGATCATGGCGGTGGTCGTCCTGACGGGGATCGGGGTTTTCTCTCTGCTGAGCTGGAAGCTCAACGCGCTGCTCAGCGGTGATGCCGCGGCCAAGAGCATGGGCGTGCGCGTCGATCTGCTGCGCTTCCTGACGATGCTTTTTGCCTCGGTCATCACGGCGGTCTGTGTGTCCTTCCTCGGTATCATCGGCTTTGTCGGCATCATCTGCCCGCATGTGGTCAAGCGCCTTCTGGGGCAGGATCACCGGGTCTCGATTCCCGCCTCCGCGCTGAGCGGAAGCCTTCTTCTGCTGCTGGCGGATACGCTTTCCCGCAGTATGGGCAACGGTTCGGCCCTCCCGGTCGGCGCGATTACCTCGTTTCTCGGCGCGCCCTTCTTCCTGGCGATCATCTTCGGACGGAAGGGGGAGCATGACTGATGCTGGAAATCCGTGATCTGCGTTTCCGCTATGGGAAGCGCTCGCCGCTCGTTCTCAGCGGTGTCGATCTGACATTGCGCGATGGGGAGATCGGCGTGGTGCTGGGCAAAAACGGCTCCGGCAAGACGACGCTCTTCAAGAATATCCTCGGCATTCAGAAGCCGGAGGGCGGCTCCATCTTCTTTGATGGCGAGGACCTGCTGAAAATGAAGCGTCAGGAGCGCGCGCGACGGGTTGCCTACGTCCCGCAGAGCATCCATTTCGGCGCGCTGAGTGTTTTTGATACGGTGCTTATGGGCCGCGTTTCCTACTTTGGCTATAAGGCCGGACAGGAGGATGAGGAGGTCGTACGGCGCATCCTGCGGGATATGCGGCTGGAGGATTTTGCCGCGCGGAACGTCGAACAGCTTTCCGGCGGTGAGCGGCAGAAGATTGCGATTGCCCGCGCGCTCGCTCAGGAGCCGCGCCTGTTGGTCTTTGACGAGCCGACAGGCAACCTCGACATTTCAAACGAGCAGCTGATCATCGAAGAGGCGCGGCGTGTCGCCCGGGAAAAGGGCATTGCGATCCTGACCTCTCTGCACGATTTTAACCAGGCCCTGGAGCTGGGCGACCGATTCTTCCTGATGAGAGACGGGGCGATCCGCTACGCGGGCGGTGCCGAGATTCTTACTGCGGACGTGATTCGTGAGATCTTCGACGCGGAGATCCGTGTCGTTGAAATAGAAGGCAAAAAAATCATTATAAACGGAGGACAGAATCAATGAAAAAGACGCTATCCCTTCTGCTTGCGCTGATCATGCTCCTGGCGCTCTGCGCCTGCGGCCAGCAGTCCGCGCCTGCGGAAGCCCCAGCACCCGCTGCGGAAGAGCCTGCCCCTTCGGAAGAGCCTGCCCCTTCGGAAGAGCCTGCCCCTGCGGAAGAGGCCGCTCCGGCGGAGGAACCTGCCCCGGCAGAACCGGAAGAGATCACGATCACCGATATGATCGGCCGCGAAGTGACCGTCACGCCGGGCAGCTACAGCCGCGTCGTCTGCATCGGCGCCGGCGCCCTGCGCATGTACAGCTACATCGGCGACGTCGCGCTGCTCTGCGGTGTGGAGGACATTGACAACACCTCCCTGGACGAGCGCCCCAAGATGTTTGATTCCGTTGCCCGTCCCTATATGCTGGCTTACGGTGAGAGTTTCACCGCACTTCCGTCATGCGGCGTGGGCGGTCCTCAGGCCCAGACTGCCGAGGCAGAGAAGATCCTTGCCTGCGAGCCGGATATCGTCATTTCCGAGTATGAGGATGTAGAAAAGGAGGAAGCACTGCAGGAGCAGCTCGGTGTCCCCGTCATTACGCTCAAGATGGGCCCGGGCGGCGTGTTTGATGAGGGCTTCCTCGGTACTCTCCGGCTGCTCGGCGTGGTCTTCGGCAACGAGGAGAAGGCCGAGACGCTTGTGAGCTTCATCGAGAGCGAGCGTGCCGAGATTGAGAAGCGCACCGCGGAGATCCCGGATGAAGAGAAGCCCGGCGTATACATCTGCGGCCTTGGCAACTGGGGCACGACCAACCACCTGATGGTCGGCACGGAGAAGTATATCGTCTGCCGTGTGGCCAACGTGAAGAACGTGGTGACCGGCCTGGAGGGCGCGGCTATCCAGCCCATCGAGGAGGAACTGTTTGTCTCTCTCGGTGAGGACATGGACATGATCATCATGGACGCTGCGGCGGTAAAGAACATCAAGCCTCTCTATGAGGAGAATCCCGCAATGTTCGATACCTGCAAGGCATGGCAGAACGGCGAGGTCTATCTGGAGATGGCCTACAACGCCTACTATACCAACTGCGAGATCGCGCTGATCAACACCTGGTTTGCCGCCAAGACGGTCTATCCCGATCTCTTTGAGGACATCGACATGACCGAAAAGACCAATGAGATCACGCAGGCTTTCTTCGGCATGGATCTGGCCGAGCAGATCGCGGCCGCGCCTTCCAGCTTCGGCGGCTACCAGAAGATCGATACCGCGACTTTCTTCGGATAAGACAATGATCGATACCAGAGAAGTCATCGAGTATTTTGACCGGCTCGCGCCGGACTGGGACGCGGAGATGATCCGGAATGACGGAATCATCCGCACGATCCTGGATAACGCCGGTGTGAGCGAGGGTAAAGATATCCTCGACGTAGCCTGCGGTACGGGTGTGCTGATCCCGGATTATCTGGCGCGCGGCGTCGCTTCTGTCACCGGGATCGATATCTCCCCGGAGATGGCGAAGATCGCCGCGGGGAAGTATCCGCAGGAGAATGTCACGATCCTCTGCGGCGATGTGGAGAAAACCGATTTCGGCCGCCTGTTCGACTGTGTCGTTGTCTACAACGCCTTCCCGCATTTTCCGGATCCGAAGCGTCTGATCGCGCGCCTCGCCTCGCTGCTGAAGCCGGGCGGCACGCTGACCGTCGCCCATGGCATGAGCCGCGCGAAGATCGACGCCCATCCCCACGGCTCGGCGAGCCACGTCTCCAACGGTCTCATGAGCGCGGAAGACCTGGCCGGGATCTTCGCCGGGCATCTGACCGTTACGGCCGTAATTTCGGACGAGCGGATGTACCAGGTGACCGGTACCCGATAGGAACAGACCCGGATCAGGACAGGAAGCGCCGCCGAATTCAGGAGAATACAGCAAAAGCCCCAGACGGGATCAGATGACCGTCTGGGGCTTTTTCACTCTGTGCTGTGGTCTGACGCTGCTTACAGTGCTGCCAGGACCGCTTCCTTGACCACGCCCATGTCCACGGTGGGCTCAAAACGGGCAATGACCTTGCCCTCGCGGTCGACCAGGAACTTGGTGAAGTTCCATTTGATATAGGCCTTGTCGCCAAACTGCTTGTTGTTCATATCGGCAAATTTCTGCAGCGCGGCAAGCTTCAGCCCCTTGCCGAAGCCCGCAAACGGCTTCTCCGTGGCGAGCCAGGCGAAGAGAGGATCCGCGTTCTCACCGTTGACATCGATCTTCCTGAACTGGGGGAAGTCCGTGCCGAACTTCAGCGTGCAGAACGCATGGATCTCATCGTCGCTGCCGGGAGCCTGATTGGCGAACTGGTTGCTGGGGAAGTCCAGGATCTCAAAGCCCTGATCCTTCAGTTCCTTATACATCGCTTCCAGCGGCTCGTAATGCGGGGTGAAGCCGCAGCCGGTGGCCGTGTTCACAATCAGCAGCACCTTGCCCTGATAATCCGACAGGCTGACATCGTTGCCCTGTCTGTCCTTCACTGTGAAATCATACACTGTTTTCATTTTTGTATCTCCTTTCAATTGTTTGACTGTTTCTTCTGACTGCCCAGCAGTTCATACAGCAGGGCGTAGAGCGTCTGCGCCTTCTCCGCGGGGAGGTTAACGCAGCCTGCCACCTTCAGGGGGATGTCCTTTGCCTTTTCCTGCAGAGCCTTTCCTTCCTCTGTGAGCGTGATCACAACAACGCGGTCGTCTTCACGGCTTCTCTTCCTCTCGACATATCCTGCCTGCTGCATTTTCTTCAGAAGCGGTGAAAGCGTGCCGTTGTCCAGCATCAGCTTTTCACAGAGGTCTCCAACGGTAAGACCGTCTTCCTCCCACAGGACCAGAAAGACGAGATACTGCGTATAGGTAAGGCCGAGCGGCTTCAGCCAGGGCGTGTAGAGGCTGATCACGTGTCTGGAGGCGGCATAAAGCGGAAAACACATCTGATTTTTCAGCTTCATAGCCTCGTGATAATCATACTCCACAGCGCTCATCTCCTCTATATTTGATACAACTATATTTTATCAAACATATTTAAGTCTGTCAAGTCTGAATATCAGAAAATTGATATGCTCCCTCTCTGTCTGACAGTGTTTTTCACGGTCTCTCAGTAAAGGGAGCATATTACAGACGCGATTCCGGACGCTTTTCGGTTACAGCATGGCGCTGTTTAAAACGGGGTCTGTGACCAGGTCCTTTGTCAGGGGCGCGTCCATGACGGTGGATCTGGCCAGAACCATTTTCCCGGCAGGGACAGAGTGGGTGAGCCAGACGCTGCCGCCGATGACGCAGTCGCTCCCGATCTGTGTGTCTCCGCCCAGAACGGTGGCGCCGGCATAGATGACAACGCGGTCGCCGACATCGGGATGGCGCTTGATTCCCTTCACCAGCGTTCCGTCCTCACCGACGGCAAAGCTTTTGGCGCCGAGCGTCACATGCTGGTAAAGCTTGACATGGCTGCCGATGGTCGTGGTTTCGCCGATCACCACCCCGGTACCGTGGTCGATAAAGAAATAGTCGCCGATGGTGGCGCCGGGATGAATGTCGATCCCGGTCATCCGGTGCGCGTGTTCCGTCATCATGCGCGGCAGCAGAGGGACCTTTTCCCGGTACAGGATATGCGCCAGACGATAGGTGCTGATCGCTGTGAAGGCCGGATAGCAGAGAATGACTTCGTCGATGCTCTTTGCGGCGGGGTCACCCTGATAGGCGGCGACCAGGTCCGTCTGCAGCTGCCGACGGACCTCCGGCAGGCTCTTCAGGAAAACATTCAGAACCTCATCCGGGTTCGCGCCGGGAGAGACACGCTCCAGGCAACTCTTCAGCAGGCCGACC
>JAFSLL010000076.1 GCA_017448455.1 Oscillospiraceae bacterium
AATCCCTGAAATCATAGGCGTTTGCCGGTGATTATAGGGCCTTAATGAAATCCTCTGAAATCACCCCAAACAAAGGATTTTCCTCAATCTGCTCACCGAATCCCTTTATTAAATGCTACACCGTTTCTATAACGCCCGCGCCGCTCATAAGGGCAAAAGCAAGGGCAAGATAATCCATAAGGCTTCTGATGGCAGCGGAGAGCGATCCCCGCCGCCGTTTCATCTGTCTTTTGCCGCTTACAGCTTCTTATAGACCTCGTCAAAGCAGGTTAACTGCCCATCGCCGAAGCGGATGGAAAAATCAAACTTCTTGATGGCGAACTCATTGTCGCCCAGAGGGTAAAGCTTCCAGTCAAAGCCCGCGCCGTGGCCGCGCATCCATTTCACGAACATGTCCCCGTCCCGCATATAGACCTCGTCCGGGTAGAAGTTGTCGCCCTCTTCATGGGCGTAGCTGCCGCAGAAGCTCTCCCAGGCGGATTTGTCGGGGTTTTGGACCATACGCTCCTCCAGAGTGCGGACGGGCCGGGGCTCTTTGCCCCTTATAATCTCCCGAACGCCCTCGAGGAACGCCTCGCCGGCGTGGGAATCCTCCGGGTCGCGGCAGTAGAGCAGGACCAGCAGCCCGTCCGCGTCGACGAAGCGCTCATACTGGGCGTAGGCGCCCTTGTGCCAGCCGCCGTGGGCGACGACGAGCCCCAGCTCCGCGTCGTTTCTGATCTCCCAGCCGAAGCCGTAGCCCGCGCCCTGTTCATCCGCAAAGACCTCGCCGCTGTTGAGTTTGACGGGCGTGACCATGAGCTGCTGCTCTTCGCGGGTGAGGACCGTCTCCTCCCGCAGCGCCCGGTCCCAGGCCAGAAGGTCGAAGATATTGGAATACACGTTGCCCTCGCCGCTGGTCCCGTCTTCCGGGATCACGTCGCTGTCGTTTTTCGAGTTGTCCGGGAGGATATACTTCCCGTCCTCCAGCACCAGAGACCGCACGAAGCGGTCGGAGGGCCAGCCGTCCCTGCGGACGTGGCAGACTGCGGTGGCGTCCATCCCAACAGGCTCGAAAATGTTCTTTCGCATAAAATCCTCAAAGGGAACGCCGGAGACCTGCTCCACAATCAGCGCCAGCAGGCAGTAGTCGGAGTTGGAATACTCAAATCCGTCCCCGGGGGCAAAGTAGGGCTCAGCTTCGCCTTCGCACAGGAAGCGGAGCACGTCGTTGTTGTCAGGGATCCTGCCCTCTTTTTCCCAGATCCCGATCAGCCAGTTGATGTCGTCAAAATAATCGGGCACGCCGCCGGTGTGGGTCAGCAGCTGCCGGACCGTGACGCCCGGATACGGGAGCCCGGGAAAATACTTCGTGATCTCGTCCTCCAGTCCCACGAGACCCTTCCGGGCCAGCAGCATGATCGCCGCGGCGGTGAACTGCTTGCTGACCGAGGCCAGGTCAAAGATGCTGTCCTCCTGCATGGGGAGCTTGTCTTCCGGATCCCGGAAGCCGACGGCTCCCTTGGAAATGATCTCGCCGTGCTCCGCGTAGAGCCAGGCGCCGTTGAAGAGCCCCTTTTCATAGGCTTCGCGGACAAGATTTTCCAGCATTATCTTTTTATCCATAATCATATTCTCCTTTTGATGTTCGTTTTACAGCTTCATTACCGCGGGCATTTCTTCTCCTTCTACATAATGTTCCGGGTCTTCCACAAAGCCGAAGGACGCATACAGCTTTCTCGCGGCTTCATTTTCCGGCTCATAGGAGATCCAACAGTATTTTGATTCCCCGCACGGGAAAGACCGCACGAGTTCCAGCGCCTGCTGCATTGCTGCTCTGCCGTAGCCTTTTCTCTGATAGTTTTTGTCGATCATGAAGCGCCAGATCAGGTAACTGTTTTTCTGATACTCCGGGGCTTCTCCGTCGCAGAAATCCGGGTAGTCATAGCCGATCATCAGAAAACC
The DNA here is from genome assembly GCA_017448455.1 of Oscillospiraceae bacterium. Taxonomy (GTDB): domain Bacteria; phylum Bacillota; class Clostridia; order Oscillospirales; family Oscillospiraceae; genus Limivicinus. The sequence goes on from JAFSLL010000076.1 coordinate 1,945, forward strand.
GACCGGGGTTTCTCCGTCATAGATCCCGAGAGGCAGCGCGAACCTCCCTTCCGATTTTGTGGCATAGGCCTCTGCCAGGCTGTAAATATTGCTTGCGACATAGTTTTTCTGTTCCTCATTTACTTCCAGGTCAATCAGGGCGTCAAAGTTCTTCGTATCGACCTTGACGAGTCGGACATTTTTCATTTCGTTATTCATATGAATCTCCTTTGTTATTGATTATAACTTCCAGATCTGATCTTTTTACTATCATCGGCAGTGACCCGGCAAGTGCTTGTTTCGCAAAAAATAGGCATAAAAATACCGCAGAGAAGCAGCTCCCGTCGTGGCTGCATCCTGCGGTCCCCACTATCAGAAGTTACCCAAAACGGCGCACCAAGCCAAAGGGGGTATGACCCCTCTCCTTATTATGCGCCTCTATTCAGTTAGCCGATGACAGCGTTTCTGATCATTGTTCCGTGCTCCTATCCAAGTAATAGTATTTGTATTGTACACGATAACAGCCAGAGAGTCAATGCATATTATCGATAACGAAATACCCCTTGCATCAACTGTCAGGTTTGTGCAGGGGGTGTATTTCGCTCTCAAACGGCGAGACCTAAATATATAGATGTTGCCCTCGTCTCGATTTGTATGGGCAATAATAAGGGAAAACGGAGCATCTTATTGGCGGCAACCCCGCGAAAATGCAGGAAAATCAAGGGTTTTCTGAGATTCGGACAAAAAATCGGAATTTATCATTCTATAAGTTCTGTCAATGCCTTGTTGTAATCATCCTCTATAAGAATGACATTCTCGCCGGCACTTCCGAACGTGTCGATGTACCATCTGTTGCATTCCTTCAGGTCATCGGGGGTACAATCGGCTTCCATCAATCTGGATTCTATATCCGACTCATGCCCGATGATCTCATGATAATGACTGTCAATGTATTCTTCGGTCATGGCAAGGCAAATGAATCGAATAGACGGCAGATAATGCGCATCAAAGTCATTTCTCCAATCTGCGGGAACGTAGCAGCCCTCTACGATCAGATCCTGTCTGTTTTCGACTGCGGTCTTGATTATCTCGCGGACAATGGGCCACAGATACTCTGTGAGAGCATCGTCGTCTTCCGGCCCAAGTTCTGTGTTGCCGCTGCGGATCAGCCCCATCTTCAGATGGTCAATGGAGAGATATGGATATTTGTACTTTTCGAGCATCCGCTGTGCCAGAAGAGTCTTTCCGGTGTGAGATGCTCCGGTTAACAAAATAATCATGTTCCAGCCTTCACCTCCGCAACTCTCGATTTGAATTCCCCGAAATCATAGGCATCCACCAGTGATTATAGGGCTTTAATGAAATCCTCTGAAACCGTTGAAAACAAAGGATTTTTCGCAATCTGCTCACCGAATCCCTTTATTAAATGTTACACCG
>JAFSLL010000077.1 GCA_017448455.1 Oscillospiraceae bacterium
GGAACCCGGCGGCCTGGGGTCAGGCCGCCCTACGCAAAACCGTTCCGGATTTTGAACGCTTACGCGGCGTCTTCTCCGGAAATCAAAAAATGAAAAAAGCAGTGGACAAGCTCCGCTGCATCGGGTACAATAGAACAAACACTTTGGAAAGGATGATTCCCTTATGACCTACCCCATCGACATTGCCGGTCTGCACCGGGAGCTGCCCATCTGCAGGGTCAACGAAAAGCTTTCGATCGCCGGTTTTATTCTCTTTGGAGACCAGGCCCTCACCGTGGCCTGCGCCAAGGCCCTGCTGGAGCTGGTTTCTTCCCTGGACTATGACTATCTCTTCACCTCCGAGGCCAAGAGCATCCCCCTGATCCACGAGATGGCGCGGCAGTCCGGCGCGGCGCGGTATTTTATCGCCCGGAAGGAGAAGAAGGCCTATATGCCGGACCCGATCCACGTGGAGGACCGCTCCATCACCACCGAGGGCGTCCAGCGGCTCTACCTGGGCCGGGACGACGCGGCGCTGCTGCGGGGCAGGCGGGTCCTGCTGGTGGACGACGTGATCTCCAAGGGTGGCTCCATGCTGGCCATGGAGAAGCTGGTCTCCCTGGCCGGCGCCGCCGTCGCGGGCCGGGCCGCCGTCCTGGCCGAAGGCGCCGCTGCCCTGCGCCGCGATATCCTGGTCCTCGGCTCCATCCCCCTCTTCGACGGCGAAGGGAAGCCAAAAGCTTTGCAGGGGTAAAAAAATAACGGGATAGTCCATAAGGACTATCCCGTTATTTGGTCCGAGTGTTTATAACGGATTTGACGAACATACAATGGCGACGGGCACATATTCCATTTTCAAACGCAATAACAATAGTTTTTCGCACATTCGACAAGCTCGCCTTCTTCAGCTACAATGGGGCTGAAGGAGGCGAGCTTGATATGCGACGAGAAAAGCGATATATCTACATGGACAGTGCGGAGCACCGGCTGGCGATTGTGGGGATGAAGCACTTCCGAAACCATCTGATCCAAACTGGAAAACCAACGGAAGATGTGGATGCTCTGCTGATCAAGCTGTGGAAGGCCAAAGTCAAACACCGCGACCGCAGAAGAAAATCATAGCAACACACAATACGCGCCAAATTGAGAAAAACCAAAACAAAAAACGAATGGAGGAAAGGAAAATGCTGGAATTGACTTATCATTGGGAGGGCGATTATCTGATTCCCGACCTAGAGCCGCCGGAGGCGCCACGGATCGGCAAGTACGGCACCATGCGACACAACTACCTGCGGGACTATCACACCGGCGTCTTCGACGGGATGCTGTTGTCCGGCAAGCTGAACGCTCACCTGGAGGAAGTGGACCGTCAGGCCAACGAGATGATGGAGCTTCTGACTACCCAAATGGCAAAATCTGAAGGCGTCACCGAAGCCCTCAAAGCCCACGACCAAATGGCCTGGGTTGCAGCTATGAACAGTATCAAGAACCGAGCGGAAGAAATCGTTCTGAACGATCTGATTTATACATGATAGCATAACAAAGGCGGTGTAGAGTTTTCTACATCGCCTTTGATGCTATAGTAAAGTATTGTTTCGGCTCAAACAACTAAATCTTCTTTCTCCAGCGTCTGACTGTCAAAATAGTAGCAGTTATGGCTAGTCCGATCCATATTGGCCAGAGAGGCATAGTCCAACAGAGGGGCGAAAGCAGATCTAATGGTGTCAAAAAGGTAAAGATTTCAATACCAACCGAAGAAAGCGCTGCAGGAATCAGCAATACTGCCGACGAACTTAACAGCGCCTGATTCTGACTCTTTGCGTATATGGAAATCAACTGGACGATAGAAGCTGCAGTCAGCATTGCAAGCAAACGCAGGAGCAAGCAGCCAAGCCCAACTACCCATAGAGGCAACCAATGCGGCAGTTCTGAGAAGCAGGGCAGGCTAAAAGCCGGTGCACGCAGTCCGGAAAACGGCGCGAATGTCTTAGTGATCAAGCAAATCTGACATAGGCTGTACAAAAGCCAGAGGCAAAAGACAGACAAAGCTACCAAGCCAAGCTTTATTCGCAGTAGTCGCCTGTCTCCCCGATGCAAATAATTCATGCCGGACTGGTTCTCATAAGCAAAGATACCAGACATAGCCATAATCAGAAACAGCAACAACATAAGGCCGTCCATGCGCTGCTCGCTGCTCTTGCTGTGGTTGAGAAGAGCCGCCCAAGGCACCGGATTCACCAACCAGCGTCCATCAGAGTGATCCAAGCTCTCATCTACCCGTTCCGACAGCCGTTCCAACGCAGCCACAGCCTCGTCATCACTGGTCGCGTCGATGATCTCTGCCAAAGCAGCCTTGGTCTCTTTGGTGATTACGCCTTCCAGGCGGATCTCATAGACAGCGGTCCGAGTATCGTAGAGCTCCACATCCACCGAAGGCGCCTCAAGCCAGACGCCGAGCCACAGGCAAAAAGCCAGCAGTACAAGTAAGCCTCTTTGTTGGATCAGCAGCTTATGGAGCTCCAGCCTCAGGAGTCCCATCCGGCCCAAGGCTCTCAAACAGAGCTGGCGCAAAGCTAAAAAGCGTGGTATGCGTAGCAAGCAGGATCCCACGGGATGTTTGCGAGCTTGCAGCAAAACACAGGCAGCGATGGAGAGTCCCAGGAACGGAGGCATGAGAAATGCAGTGAGATAGCTTCCCCGTACCGCGTTACCAAATACATTGATATTCAAATACCGCAAAAAAACACGGGGCACCTCAACCAGCGCAAAGGGGTTGATATATCGAAAAATGACGATTGTGAAACTGTCCGGAATCAATGTAAACGCAGCAAAAGCGGAGGCGAGAAATATGCCGGCAAATAGCATTGCAATCTGAAGATTGGCGATCGCCTGGAGTGCAGCCCAAAGGATTAGGCCCAAAAGCCATGCTCCCAGGACTCGCCATAGCAAATCCAACAGCAGGAACGTTCCTACGGCCATCAATTCTGGCAAACCACGAAAAGCTGACATGGACTGGACGTTTCGGCTCAGATCTCCCAGACCACCATAGAGGAAAGAAGCCGTCAACAGGCAAGAGCCAAAGATTACAACTGTGCCAAAAGCCGCTCCGGCTAGTAGGACTAAAACACGACGCAGAGCCAGTCGGCTCCGTCCCCCCGCTGTTCCATAGAGCAACGCCCAAAGGCCTCTTTTGCGTTCCGCGACGAAGCTGAGGGCCAGGGCTGCCATATAAATCACCATGCTCCAGCCCGGTACACGGGTGGACAACAACGACTCCAGCGCCATGTCACGGTCCAATTGCAACTCTGCGGACTGTGGATAATCTTCATCAGTGTGCCGGATATTATCTTGTGTAAAGCCGTCCTCATTTTGAAAAAAGGACAATGATGCCATTGTTTTGGCGTTGGAATGTACGGTCTTGAGATAGGACGGGTATTCCAGCAAATACTCCACTTGAGCGCGGATTTGTCGGCGTACTTCCACGCGCAAGAAGAAATCATCCTCTACGTCCAGCGGAAGGATCTCGAACTCGGGCCCCCAAAGTGCCGCGCACTGTTCTCGTAAGATATCGCGGATTCGCTCATCCTTTGTTTGCCTATAGCTGATAAGGGTATTGAGCTTACGGTCCTCCTCCTGCAAGGCATCCAGCTTTTCCAGCGCTTGCTCCGGGGACTCGACCTGCCTGGCTGTGATTTCCTCGACGTAGACTCTGGAATAATCCGAGGCTGGAAAACCGGTCTTCCGCTGATCCACTGCCAACAGAAAGCAGTTGAGGGCTGCCAGTACCACCATTAAGCCCAGAAGCGGGCGAGAAAGCACTGTGCGTCGCAGCTCTCTCATGGCCGTCCCTCCCGGTGGAGCAGGGTGATATATGCCGTTTCCAGGTCCGAGGCGCCGGCTAAGGTCAGGAAATCCCTGGCAGCCTCATTCCGCAGAAGACACCCTTCCCGCATAAGCAAGATCCGATCGGCGATGGATTCCACGTCACTTGTGATGTGAGTAGTAATGAGAACGATCCTGTTTTGCCCCAGCTCTGCGATGTATTGCCGCAGACGAACCCGCTCCTCAGGGTCCAGTCCAGCGGTGGGCTCGTCCAGAATCAACAGCTTCGGATTTCCCAGCAGGGCCTGGGCCAACTGAACCCGCTGCCGCATACCGCCTGAAAAGCCGCCCAGACGCTGGTCGGCAGAATCCGAGAGATTGACGATCCCAAGCAGGTCCCGTATCTGAGATCTGGCCTGCTTGGGTCGCAATCCTTTGATCTGAGCCATGAAGCAAAGGAATCCCCATGCGGTCATATTCTCATAGAACGCCGGACTCTGCGGCATAAAGCCCAGCAAACTACGATAGGAAGCCCCCATACTGAGGATTTCTTTTCCATCCCACAGAATCTCACCGGACTCCCTTGCAGCCACATCGCAGATCAAGTGCATGAGCGTAGTTTTTCCCGCACCGTTTGGTCCCAAGACAGCATGAATCCCCGGAGAAAAGTCACAACTGAAATCTGTCAAGGCCAATTTCGCTCCGTAATGCTTAGTCAAATGTTGAATGGAAAGCTCCATGGCTGCACCCTTTCTACTTGTTTGGACGTCTCTTTTTATCGAATCGAGTAGGGATCCTGTAAACGCTGAATCTCCATTTTGCCGTTTCCGATTTCGGATGCTGGAATCATACCTGTGATTTTCCCGTTGTTCATGCTGTAAAAAAACAACTTGTCTTCGGATCGATACAGATAATCTTCTCCAGACTTTAGATGAATATGATCTAAAAGCTGATACTCGCGATCAAAGATATAGAGCTCATTTACTGAAACGTCATACCAATCCCAACACTTCAGATAGATATATTCCGTATCATAATATGCCGCGCCAATTCCCAGATCCGGTTTGAAAGGATAGTCTTCTGTTCCCGTGGCAAGGTCATATGAATAGAAGGTTCCGTCCTCCCGGAGGTAAGCACACAACTTTCCGTTCTCAACAGTAAAAGAGTCTTCGCCCCAATCTAAAAGCTTTTTGATACTCCTGCTTTCCATATCAAAGCTATAGAGCGAACGCTTAACCTCTTCCGGGTTCTCTCTGTCCTCAAGCTCAAAATACAGCACTCCGTCCACAAGTTGCAGAAAGAGTGTGCTGATCGCAGTCTGTTTTCCCGTCAACAGTTCCTCGAATAAACGTGTCGTTTCCCCTGTGCGTAAATCCAGCATAAAAAACGAACAGGGGTCACTGATAATTTCATAAAACAAGTAGCCGTTTTGTATGGAGAAACCATAGGCACCCCCGGAGGTTCCGTTTGCAGCTATCGGACATTCTAACTCAGCGAATACCTTATGATTTGCACCGTCCAGATCCATCTGACAGGCACACATCGACTCATCCATGTATTGAATCGTATACAATTTCTCATTCCAATAACCCAGCCAATACCCGCCATAGGCGTTACAGTCCGATCCGCTGTGGGAACAGTCGGGTTTGCCGCAAAGATAGTAAAACGTCGGTTCCGCCTTTTGGGACACGTAAACCATCTTGTTGTTTAAATAGTAATAGGCATTTTCCGTCTCAATAAAGCATTCTCCCCGATCCTGTGGGCGATATAGAGACGGATCATATACTTGTGTTTCTATTGGTTCTGTAGGATAATTTTGTTCTGATTGCAGCGTCGTTTCATTGTTCTTTGCTTGTGTTGAATCGCAGCCTGACAAGATTCCAATCAGCATTGTGAACAATAGAACTATCAAAATGAAGCGTCTCATTAGAATGTGACTCCTATACGCTCAGAGTAAATGAAATTACTAATGCCCCATTGATATAGTAATCCGGGTCGGCTGATGTAAAATGATGGAAATTTGTCGGGGCTGGGCTTTGATTAATTGCCGTTTTCCCAGTAACATTAATAGGCATCGTATGGACTACATTATTTGTATCCATATAATTATAATTTCCAAGGATCTTTAATCTGGTATTTGCATTATTGTACGACAGATATACATATAAAGAGTTCGATGATACCAATCCGGAAGCGGTATATCCGTAACCGTTATATGTACCACTAAATGTTTCTGAACCTGCAAAAACAGAGATGGCGAGACAAGAAATAGCAACAACGAGTGCAAGTAAGATTGCGGTCATCCGTTTCATGTTAGTAGTCTCCTTTCAATTCGCTGCTTTTTGAAACGATTATTGGGTGTTAGTCACAACACTACTATGACTATCTTTCGGTTGGGAATACGGTTGGCCAAACCGTATTCCATTTTTCGCGCGAAAAGCAGAAACAGGCATTACCCGCTCTGCAATTCAAGTATATCAAAAATTTCTGCCATTGTCAACAACTACCTTGTATAAAATAGTATTTACAGAAAAGTATTTTCGTGGTATAGTTTTATCAACAATCAGCAAGGAGCTCACGACTATGAAGACTGAAGGAATGCAATCTCATTTTAAGAAGGGCGTCACGACGCTGTGTTTGCTCTCGCTTCTGCGGCGGCGGGAGATGTACGGTTATGAGCTGGCCCAGGAGGCTGAACGGATCAGCGGCGGCCTGCTGACCTTCCAGGAAGGCACGCTCTATCCCGTTTTATATCGACTTCAGGAACAAGGAATGATCAAAAACCGCAAAGAGCTTGTAGGCAAGCGGATGACGCGAGTGTATTACAGTGTGACGCCCAAAGGCGCGGAATACTATACTCAGATTTACGCGGAATATATGGATATCAGCGAAGGCGTGCGCCGGATTGTCGGAAGCGCAGAGGCACGGCATGAAACAGCTTGACCGAATTGCTGATACCTACTGCGGGCATGTCCGGGCCAAGCTGCCCTTTGGAGGGAGAAGCCGTAAAGATTATCTTGCTCACCTGCGACAGGATGTTCTTTCCTATCTGTCCACCCATCCTTGGACGACCCAGAAGGAATTGGAGGAGGCCTTCGGCAGCCCTGAAGACATCGCGCTGTCCTTTCTTTCGGAGCTGTCTTATCCTGAAATCATGGATCGTATCAGAGCCAGAAACCGGGCAGTGCGCATTGTCAGTGTTGCGGCCTGCGCAGCCCTTCTGCTGCTGATCGCGATGATCGTATATATGCTGATCCGCAATCGGCAGGATATGGATGGACATTTTGTGATCACACAGGCGATAGATACCTTTGGACGTAGGTGGCTTCTATGAAATATCTCTTACAGTTTCTTCTGGCCATAGGACTTGGTTTCTTGCTGGCGGGAACGGTCTTGGCGGCAGATCCGCCGGCGAACGGTGTCGAGATCAGCATGTCTGTATCCTTGCCGCTGCCTGATTACGATACGATTTTCCGCGACAATGAAGATGAGAATGACCCTGAAGGCCTCACGATCCGACAGCTCGAATGGTTGGATCGCGCTTGGGCGTGCCGGGACAAGGACTTTCAGGAAGACTACCATCTTGTTCTTCTTGAGGACAGTATCCTTCTTGCCGACGAACAGGCACATGGAAGCTTGGAATTTTCTTGGCGGTTTCCGACCAACGATTGGCAGCAGATCCTGTATTACCAGGAGAGTGATGGCATTCGTCCCGACCGTGCCGAATCACACATAGACCCAAGATCCGGTGCGTCGATCCTGCAAGTACGTTTATTCACAGTGGCAACTGAATCAGAGCGCTGTGCTTGCCAAGTTACCATGCTTCTTGATGAGGCTGGCGATTTGATTTGGATGAACACCAGTGTCCGAGGAACGTCTGAAGCGCAAGGTGCAGCCCTGCGTCTGGAACTGCTGCATACAGAAAATGACGAAGCGGGACCTCTGTCCTGGACGGCAGATGATCCGAATGCATCTGAGACTGAGACGCAAAAAGCAGACACACGCATATCAGAAGCGCTGTTTGAAAAAGAACAGACCTGGACTTATCAGAGCAGCGACGAACGAGCTTTATGGCAGGCTGTTCTGCACGGAAGTTTTGTGGATGGTCGTTGTATTGACGCATCAGGAAAGGTAATAATCTTCGATGAAGCGTGGGAATGTTCAGATGCTCTGTTCTATCCAGATGAAGACAAAGCCGTTGCACTAATAACTTTAAAGCGGCGCGTAATTGGAATTGTGGTTGCTGAACGCAGTTTTCGGTTGATTTTGGATTGTAGAGATTAGACAGAAATCCGTAACTTCTTGAACGCTTGTTCACAGATGCGTTGTGCGGATTCCGGGCTGGAGAGGCCGAAGTCGATGGCGAGGTCAGCGTAGGGGGTACGCTTTCTTGGGACGCACTCATACCACTTTTCACTTGATTCGGTTCGTTCCAGAACACTGAAGCATTCCGGGCAGAAGCCCAGGTGGGCGGCGAGCATTTCCTGCTCCCGGTAATCCAGGCTTTCCCAGGCGAGGCAGAGGGCTTTTGCCTGATACTCGTTCAGCAACGCCTCGTAGGGCTCCGGGTAAGGACTGACGGTGATTTCCTCCCGGCTGTCCTCCGCTTCTTCATCAGAAGTGCCAAAGTTGCGGTAAATGTCAACGCACTGCATATTCCGCAGAGCAGCCTGGATCAGTTCTTCTGCTTCGGCCCGGTCAATTTTCGCCTTCTCCGCGACATAGGATATGGTTTCGGCGTCATTGTGGCCTCCGTATTCATTGAAGATTGCCATGACCTTCCGCAGCTTATCGTAGGCATAATCGGTTTCTACCGTGCAGCCCCGCCGCATCCTGCGGGCGTAATTGTGCAGTCTGTTTTCGATATAGCGGTTGGCATATTTGCAAAAGGACTTCCTTTGACTGGGATCGTAGTGCTCCAAAGCCTCCAGGATGCCCACGATCACCTCCTGCTTGAGGTCCTCGAAATGTCCGCCCAGAGCATAACGCAGAAGAAAACTGTTGACAATATGGTTTATCGTCCGTTCATAGTAGTGCAGAAAGCCGTGAAAGTAGTAATCACACTGCGTATGGATGTAGTATCGGATACAGATTTCAGACTTCTGAGCCGCCTTTTCCCCGATTCCGGAGAAAGGCGGCTTTTTCATTTTGTACAGCCTGTGCTCGTTGAACATAAAGGCAGCAGAATCCTCTGCGTTCAGGTAGTCCGCTTCCTCGGGATTTGCTTTCGCGTTCTTATCTTCTTCCTCTTCGGCGGGAGCCGTGTCGTATGTATACAGACCCCAATCGGATTCCTCTTCTTCAGCCGGTGTTTCCGGCTCAGCCGGACTCTCCTCCGGCCATTCATCTTCCAGATAGTCGTCTCTGTTCATAGCTTATACCTCTCGGACACGTCCGCGTAGAGCTTCTCCCTGGACAAATCCGTTTCAAAAGCCGCATTGGCATAGTTCTCGTCCTGAATTGCCTGAAATTTCCGATCCTTTGCCAGCTTCTTTGCCTTCTCCGCGAACTCCGACGTGATGACGCCTCGACTTTGCTCCGACCGGATCGCGGCGCAACGGCGGTTGTAGAGATCGACGACGGGATCGGCCTCTGCCAGTTCCTTGCGGCCAATGGCAGCCGCGTATTTCCGGCATGGCAGACGCTTGCCGCGATATTTCTCCGGGGCGTAGCCCGTAGAGCAATAGATTTGCCGCCGTGCGCTTTGCATCAGGAAATACTGCCCGCAGATGGGACACTGCCGGAGATAATGCCCGTGGTGCAAGCCCTCAAATAAATCCGTGATGATGAAACTGGCAAAACGATCAAAGGACAGGCGGCGGGTAATGGAGCCGCCCTTGCTTCGGCTGTTTTTGGGAGTGGAAACGTACTGCGTGGAAAAGGGCATCTCAGGCATTCCGAAGATTTCCAACGCCAGGGGAAGTAAGTGCACTTCATCCAGGCGCGCTGCTTCGTCCAAACGGTCAACAAATTCAGAAAGAAATCGGTGTGTGCGGTACAGATCATCAGACAGCCTGTCGAAAAACTGGAGAAGCTCTTTGATTCGATTGATCCGTTTCTCCATAGCCTGTATGTAGTCCCGATTGATCAGCCGATCCACCGTTCCGACTATGACCTCGTCCTCCTCCACGTTTGCAATTGCTCCGCGATAGCGAAAGTATTCGCAGACCTCCTGGCCGCTTTCCTCCGTGAAAAGCTCGGAGACCTCCGCCTGCATGGCGTCCTGATCGATCTGGTCAAA
>JAFSLL010000078.1 GCA_017448455.1 Oscillospiraceae bacterium
ATTATGATTGGCAATCGACTGCCATCATCCATTACGGATCAACATCTCCTTTGGGGAATAAATTAAAGCTTAATATAGCACAGATCTCTCGCATAGTCAACTTTTCGCAAAGATATTCCTGAGAAGCGCCGGAATCTCGCTCAGTGAGGACACGGTATAATCGGGCCGGATTTCTTCCCGCGCCGGACGATGCCGCAGGTTGAACCAGCAGGTCCGGATTCCGGCACGGATGCCGCCGAGAATATCGGAAGTCAGGCTGTCTCCGATAATGATGCAGTTTTCTCTCCGAAAATCCGGAATCTCAGCAAAGCAACGTTCAAAGAAAAGAGCAGACGGTTTTTCCGCGCCCATTTTCTCTGAAATGAAAATCTTCTCAAATGTTGGTGCGATTCCCGCGCTCGCAAGTCTCCCCGCCTGTACGGACGCAGTGCCGTTTGATACGAGGAAAAGTCGGTAATGCTCCTGCAGTATCTCCAGGAGCTCGGGCGCACCTTCGACAAAGAAGTGGCCCTCGGAAAGAAACCGTTCATAGCGGTCCCTCACTTCCCCCGCGAGCGCTGCCGGTTGGCCGAGCTCCGAAAGAAGCTGCTCAAAACGGCCGACCAGCACCTGCGCGCGGGATATCTCTCCCCGCTCCAGGCGTTCCCAGTAACTGAGATTAATGACGTTATAGCGCTCGCAGGTCGCGTCATCATGCGGGATCTTCAGCGATGTCAGCGTTCTCGAAAGGGCACGAGCTTCCGCCTTTTTGAAGTCCAGAATGGTATCGTCGAGATCAAGGAGGACAACCGGACGCAGATCCGGCAGCTTCAAATTACGGACAGCGGCGGCAACCGTCTCAAAATGGCTGCTCTTGGAAGCCTTGACAAGAATACAGTCGCCGGGGCAGAGCAATTTGGACAGCGCATCGATGAGCTCCTGCCGGGTCTCAAAATGGATTCCTCGTTCCCCTGCTCCCTTTGCGGTGAACGCAGAGAGGGGGCCGCTTGTAACGACAAGATCCGCACCTTTTTTTTCCGCGTATTCTCCAATGGAACGATGCATTTCCTCGCTTTCCTCACCCAATTCCAGCATATCACCAAGCATGCATATATGGCGCCTGCCCGGCAGCAGCATCAGAGAATCAATACTGCTGCGCACCGAATCGGGATTGGCATTATAGCCGTCATCCAGCAGAGTAACAGCTCCGTGCCTGCTCACTCCTCCGCGCCGATCGACATTCCGAAAGGCAGCAATGCCGGCAATGATCTGTTCGTCCGAGAGCCCAAGCAGCATTCCGACCGCCGCCGCGGAGAGCGCGGCATATACGGTGTGCCGCCCGATTGCGGGGATCACAACCGGAATTCTGCGCAGACCGGAGCAGATGACACAGCGGGTGCAGTCCGCATCGGCTGAAACATCGAGTGCTCGAATTTCGCAGTGCTCGCCAAAGCCGACCATGATCTTGCGCTGGCGGCAGACCATGTTCCGCAGTTTTACATCATCGCCGTTTACAACGACAGGGGCAGTCTCCGGCAGATAGTCGAGCATCTCGGATTTGGCGCGCAGGACACCGTCCAGATCATGCAGAAATTCCAGATGCGCATGCCCGATATTGGTAAACACCGCCATCGAAGGCCGAACCATGTCCGCAAGAATGCTCATCTCTCCGAACTCGGAGATGCCCATCTCAATCACCGCAACCTGATGCTCGCCGCCGAGGCGGGAGAGCATCATAGGGATTCCAATGCGGTTATTGAGGTTGCCTTCTGTCTTCAGCGTGCAGAATTTCTGCTCCACAACAGCAGAGATCATTTCTTTCGCGGTCGTCTTGCCGACAGATCCGGTAATACCGATTATGAAAGAATCAAACTGTGAACGGTAAGCGGCTGCGATTTTCTCTGACGCCAGCTGTACATCCGGGACCAGAATGACGGCCCCCTGAGAGGAGAGCGTCTCCGGAATCCGTTCCGCCAGGCAGCACGCGGCTCCGCGGGAAAAAGCGGCATCCATGTAATCATGCCCGTCTACGCGTTCTCCTCGGTATGCGATAAAGAGATCTCCTTTTTCAACGGCACGGCTGTCGATCACGATATTGCGGAGGAGAAGATCCTCCCCACTGCCCACAACCGTTCCACCGCAGGCAGCCGCCGCGCGGCTGATTGTCATGTTTTCCATAATTGACTCCATTCTATCCTGTTCGGCACGGATGATATCAAACCGGCAGAGGTTCGCCCCGCCGGTTTGGTCATTATCCATTATACACGCAGGATATGATTGACTACTTCCGCCGCCAAAAGCAGGCCGGCTACCGCTGGCACGAACGGGGAAGACCCCGGGATCGGCTTCCCACTGTCCGTTTTCATCGGCAGGCCGTCCGAAGCAATCGGTTCCGTCGGTTCTTCCGATGACCAGACAACTTTCAGGCTTTCGACCCCACGTCGGCGACATTCCCGGCGCATCACACGGGCAAGCGGATCCACAGCGGTCTCATACAGATCTGAAATCCGCAGGAGCGAGGGATCCTTCTTGTTTCCGGTTCCCATCGCCGAAATCACGGGGACGCCTGCCGTCCGGGCGCTCTGGATAATGCAAAGCTTGGCCGTAATGGTATCGACCGCATCCACGACATAATCATAATCAGAAAAGCAAAAGCTGTCCGCCGTCTCCGGAAGGAAAAAGCAGCTGCGGAGAACTATGCTGCAGCTCGGATTGATCAGGCGAATTCGCTCTCCGGCGGCTTCAGTCTTCAATCGGCCAAGTGTCTGTATTGTAGCAAAAATCTGTCGGTTGAGGTTGGAAACGCTGACAGTATCGTGGTCAACAAGCGTCAGGGCTCCCACGCCGGCACGGGCCAGAGATTCTGTAACGTATCCCCCGACACCGCCAAGGCCGAAGACCGCCACATGCGCCTTCTCCAGCTTTTCCATTCCCTCTTTTCCATAGAGCATCACAGAACGGGAAAAAGCCTCATCCATGGAACAGGCAGCCATCCGTATTAAGAGAGCTTTTCCAGGCCGACACGCAGGCGGGCCAGCGTTTCCTCTTTTCCGAGGATCCTGCAGATTTCCACCGCTCCGCCCGGCGTAACTGCCTTGCCGGCCGCCGCGATGCGCACAGGCCACATCACTTTCGCGTTCTTTGCTTCCATCTTTGCTGCCAGTTCCGTCATGGCGTTCAGGATGGACTCATCCGTCCAGTCGTCAATCGACTCAAAGGCAGGAATGACGGCAGTCAGAACAGTACGGGAACTGTCGGAATCGGACTTGGATTTTTTATGGGTGAACAGCTCCGCGTCATAATCCGGAAGGGCCTCAAAGAAATCAACCTTCTCCGGAATCTCTGTGAGAATTTCAGTACGGGGCTGCAGGAGCTGTGCAATTGCGGAAGCATCAACAGCCGGATTCTTTACCGCGCTGCGGATATACGGCTCTGCTAACGAAGCAAAGCACTCCGGGGCCATTGCACGAATATACGAAGCATTGAAATAGCGCAGCTTCTCGATGTCAAAAATCGCCGGAGATTTGGAGATACCGGAAATCTCAAAAACCGAGCGCAGCTCGTCCAGCGTAAAGATTTCCTGTTCGCCGCCGGGACTCCAGCCCAGCAAGGCAACATAGTTGATTACCGCATCGGTCAGGTAACCGCCGGCGATCAGGTCCTCATAGGACGGGTCGCCGTGGCGTTTGGACATCTTGTTGTGCTGGTCACGCATAACCGGTGAGCAGTGAACATATTTCGGAATCTCCCAGCCGAAGCCCTGATAGAGAAGGTTGTACTTTGGCGCAGAGGACAGATACTCACTGCCGCGCACCACATGGGTAATCCCCATCAGATGATCATCAACGACGTTGGCAAAGTTATAGGTCGGCAGGCCGTCGCGCTTGATCAGAACCTGGTCATCCAATGTCCTGTTCTCGACACGAATATCCCCATAGATTTCATCATGGAATACGGTCTCTCCCTCATAGGGGATCCTTTGCCGGATCACGTAGGGTTCGCCGGCATCCGCGCGGCGATCCGCCTCCCGGGGATCAAGGCTTCTGCAGGGATCCTCGCCGCGATTGAAGTCACCGCTGTCTTCCTCGCTTTCGGCTTTCTCGCAGAAACAGCGATAAGCGTGGCCGCGGGAGATGAGCAGTTCGGCATATTTTCCGTAGAGCGGCCTTCTCTCCGTCTGGACATAAGGTGCTACAGGGCCGCCAACATCCGGTCCCTCATCATGATCAAGGTGGCATTCCTGCATCGTCTTGTATATGACGTCCACAGCTCCTTCCACCAGACGTCCCTGATCAGTGTCTTCAATGCGCAAAATAAACGTACCGTCTGCGTGGCGGGCAATTAGCCAGGTATAGAGCGCGGTGCGGAGGTTACCGACATGCATGTATCCCGTAGGAGACGGCGCAAAACGTGTACGGACCTTCCCCTTCGGAATGCGGGCTTCCATCTCATCGAACCAGTTATAGTCAAGTCTTTCGGGCATCTTCAAAATCCTCCTGAATTACTTCAGATGTGTGTATCTTATTTTACATTTTTCCTGTTGTCAAGTGGAAGTTATTCTGATAAAATAAATTAGTTATGACTTTTTATTCTTATAAAACCTAACATCTATTTGACAACAACGGAGTATTGCTATTATGGAACAACAGACAGAAGTCAAAAAAAAGGTTATGCTGTCCGGGATACAGCCCTCCGGTGACCTCCACCTCGGAAACTATCTCGGTGCAGTAAAGAACTGGGCAGAGCTGGCGGAAGAATTTGACTGTTATTACTTTATGGCAGATCTTCACAGCATTACGGTTCGTCAGACACCCGCGGACCTGCGCAGACGTTCGGTTTCCCAGCTGGCGCAGTATATTGCCTGCGGACTGGATCCCGCAAAAAACACACTGTTTATCCAGAGTCATGTGCATGAGCACGCCGAGCTCGGCTGGATTTTGAACTGCTACACCATGTTCGGCGAACTGAGCAGAATGACCCAGTTTAAGGACAAGAGCGCGAAGAATGCCGAAAACATCAACGGCGGTCTGTTTACCTACCCGGCCCTGATGGCAGCGGATATTCTCCTTTATCAGGCAGACTATGTTCCTGTCGGAGAAGATCAGAAGCAGCACTGCGAACTGACGCGTGATGTGGCAATCCGCTTCAACAACCTTTACGGCGAAACATTCAAAGTGCCCGATCCCTACATCCCGAAAGTGGGTGCAAGAATTATGAGTCTCTCCGTTCCCGGTTCCAAAATGTCCAAGTCGGATCCGCAGGGCTGTGTTTTCATCATGGACAGTCCGGAAGAGATTTCCCGAAAGTTCAAACGCGCGGTCACCGACTCCGATACGGAAAACTGTGTTCATTTTGATCCGGTAAATAAGCCCGGAGTTTCCAACCTGATGAACATTTATGCCGCTGTCACCGGTCTGAGTTTTGAAGCGATCGAACACGATTTTGCCGGCAAGGGATACGGCGCCTTCAAGCCTGCCGTCGGCGACGCCGTGATTGAGGCGCTGCGCCCGATCCGGGAAGAGAGTACCCGTATGATCAGTGACAAGGAATATCTTCGCGAAGTCTATACTGACGGCGCGCAGCGTGCTACCGCTGTAGCCAGGAAGACCCTTCGCAAAGTCTATAAGCGTGTCGGTTTTGTGGAGAAGCCCTTCTAAACCGGGAGGATAAGATGAATCGTCTGATTTTTCCGCTGTGGAAAATGTACGCGGCGCCGGCATTCGCGTTTCTGCTCTGTTTTCTGATGACACCGCAGGTAAAGCGCTTTGCGGAGTATATCGGCGCCATTGATCTGCCGAATGAGAGGCGAATCAATACGCATCCCGTTCCCCGGATGGGCGGGATCGCCATATTTATCGGATTCATCATGTCGGTCCTGGTGTTCGTGGACATGGATACCCAGATTATCGGTCTCCTGCTAGGCGCTGTCATCATTGCGGTCATGGGTGTGATGGATGACATACTGAATCTGACCCCCTGGCTGAAACTCCTCGGTCAGATTCTGGCCGCTGTTGTGGTGATCCGCTGTGGGATAGTCTTTGACGCGATTTCGAATCCCGGTTTTCTGAATACTGACGCCACCATCCAGATCGGCTGGCTGTCTTATCCGATGACGGTGTTCTGGATTGTTCTATGCACAAATGCGGTCAATCTGATCGACGGGCTGGACGGTCTCGCGGTCGGCGTTTCCGCAATCAGCTCTCTCATGATGATGATCGCCTCTCTGCTCATCAGCATGACAACAGGGATTTCCGTCGGATATACACCGCTGCTTCTCGCCTGTCTGCTGGGGTCCTGTATCGGGTTTATGCCCTATAACCTGAATCCCGCAAAAATCTTTATGGGCGATGTCGGCTCTCAGTTTCTGGGTTTTGTACTTTCCTGTGTCTCTGTTATGGGCATGTTCAAGATGCATGCGATCTTCACCTTTCTTGTTCCTGCCATTGCTCTGGCCCTCCCGCTCGGCGACACCGCCTTCGCATTTATTCGCCGTATCGCGCATGGGCAAAGTCCTTTCCAAGCGGACCGCGGTCATATCCATCACAAGCTGATCGCTATGGGAATGAGCCAGAAGCAGGCCGTTGCCGTTCTTTATGCAATCTCCGCTATTTTCGGCCTCGTTGCCGTCGTGCTGGCCGGCCCGGGATCCGCATTTCGTTCCATTGTACTGGGCGCGGTTCTGCTGATTTCTGTCGTCGTCGCTTTCTTTATCTTCAGAAAGAACAGGAAACTTCACACGGTCAGTCATGAGAGCCCCGCTGATGCCGGACATCGCCCGGAGGACAGTTCAACATGAAAGTTGCTGTCTTTTCAGATACCCATGGGATCACATCTCCGATGGTTGAGGCTGTTCGCAGAACAAGGCCGGATGTTTTGATCCACCTCGGCGATCACGACAGGGACACCGGTGTTCTGCTTCGGGAGTTTCCGGAAATCCCGCTGTACAGCGTCGCGGGGAATTGCGACTTTGCCGCATTGGCTCCTTACACCTTCACTGTTCCTTTGGGACCGGTGCGAGTATTCCTGACACACGGACATCTTTACGGTGTTGATTACGGGAATGTCGATCGCCTGGTTTACGCGGCGAAAGAAGAAAATGCGCAGCTCGCTCTGTTCGGACACACCCATGTCCCCTATCACGAGGACATCGGCGGCGTAAAGGTCGTCAATCCCGGTTCGGCAGGCCGGGGCAGGCCCCGCAGCTGGGCACTTCTGGAGATTTTTGACAACGGCGGCATCGGCGTTGAAATAAGGTACTTTGAATAAAACAATCGATCGGTTTCCCGGTCCTGCACCGGGAAGCCATTTCTTATGCAAGCAGAAAGGGAACCAAGCATCATGGACAGAATGATCACGATCCTGGCGGAGGAGCTGGGACAGAAAGCGGAATATATCGAAAACGTAGTAAAACTGATTGACGAGGGGAACACCATTCCTTTTATCGCCAGATACCGTAAAGAAGCAACAGGCGGCCTTACTGACGAGATCTTAAGAGATCTCAATGACCGCCTGACATATTTAAGGAGCCTTGAAGAAAGAAAAGAAGAGGTCATCCGCCTCATCGACGAACAGGGAAAAATGACAGAAGAACTTAAGGCCGATATC
>JAFSLL010000079.1 GCA_017448455.1 Oscillospiraceae bacterium
TCCGAAGGCCCCATGAAGGGTGTTCTGGAGTATGTTGATGATGAGGTCGTTTCCTCCGACTTCCGCACCGATGCTCACACCTCCATCTTTGACGCGAAGGCCGGTATCGCCCTGAACGATCACTTCGTGAAGCTCGTTGCATGGTATGACAACGAGTGGGGCTTCTCCAACAAGATGCTCGACCTCACCCGTCACATCGACGCTGTCCGCAAGGCATAATTAGCTGGGAATTGTTTATGAAGCACCCGAAAGAGCATTCTTTCGGGTGCTTTTCATCAGAGCTTTGCCCATGATACCGGAGAATGAGGAATCAGGTTGCTGCATAAGGCGAAAGAGAAATGAGGAGTCCGTTTTAATGAGTGTATTTCAGGCTGTAGATATGCGGGAGGGTAATCCGGTTACACAGATTATCCGATTTGCCATCCCGATGCTGCTCGGGAATATTGCGCAGCAGTTATACAATACGGTAGACAGTATTATTGTAGGCCGTTTTGTCGGTGATAACGCACTGGCTGCGGTGGGCAGCGCAGGGCCGATTCTGAACCTGATGATCGTCCTCTTCGTGGGTGTCTCGGTGGGCGCCAGCATCATGGTCTCACAGTACTTCGGTGCCCAGAAGAGAGAGGACCTCTCCAAAACCGTTGGCTGCTGCCTCACAATGACCGCACTGGCAGCAGGAGTGATTATGCTTGTAGGCCCCTTTATTGCAAGACCTCTTCTGCAGCTTCTGAATACCCCGGAAAGCATCATCGACTGGTGCGAACAGTATCTGATCATTATCTTCCTGGGGGTTCTGGGCGGAGGCTATTACAATATTCTCAGCGGTGTTATGCGCGGACTGGGTGATTCTGTATCGGCGCTCAAATTCCTGCTGGTAGCCACGGTGGTCAATATTGTGCTGGATTATGTATTTGTGGCGAAGTTCGGCATGGGCGTGCCCGGTGTTGCCTGGGCGACCGTCATCGCACAGGCGGTTTCGGCGGCTCTTGCGCTGTATAAAGTCCTGAAGATGAGAGACGCCTTTGAACTTAAGCTGCACCATCTGCTGCCGGGAAGTAAATACTTCGGTACTCTGATCCGACTTGGCCTTCCCTCGGGCGTGACGCAGGCCATTTTCTCCATGTCGATGATCGTCGTTCAGTCTCTGACCAACAGCTTTGGAGAGATGTTTATTGCCGCGAACGTCATTGTCATGCGCATTGACGGTTTCGTGATGATGCCGGCGTTTTCTCTCGGAACCGCCATGACAACCTTCGCCGGACAGAATATCGGCGCGGGCCTGATGGACCGCGTGGAGAAGGGCGCACGGAATGGGACCCTGGCAGCCATGGGGATCTCCGCGGTTATTACGGTCCTCATCCTGATCTTCGGCAGAGGGCTGATGGGTGTGTTTACAACAACACCTGAGCTCATTGATCTGAGCTTCCGGATGATGAAGATCCTGGCACCGGGCTATATCGCCATGGAAGTCACGCAGTGCCTGTCCGGCATTATGCGCGGAGCAGGGGACACGGTGACGCCCATGTGGATCTCGATTATCAATACCATTGTGGTGCGTGTACCGCTGGCATACGGCCTGGTCGCGCTGAGCAAGACGCCGGAGCTGCCGCAGGGCAACTGCGCCATGATGTATGTGTCCCTTCTGACGACCTGGATTATCGGTGCGACGCTGACCTTTATTCTCTATCGGGCGGGAAGATGGAAGAAAAAAGCTGCCCTGGTGTGACAAACTGCGGCAGACATACAGACATAACAGAGCAAAAAGCATCAGTATCCGGAATACTGCCAACCAGACGATGGCTTCCAGTATTCCAGTAACTCATTTTTGAGATAAGGAGGGAGCGCGTTGAAGAGAAAAAAGGAGACAGCCCCGGCTTTGGTTGTCATTGCGGACGTCCTCCTTACGGTCTTCATCCTTGGGCTGTTCTTCCTGTTTCATCTGGCGATTCCCGCCAGAAAAAGCGCGGCGGAAACGCAGAATCCGGCAACTCCGGAAGCAGGGCTTTCCGCGACGGAGACAGAAGGGGCTTTTTCCGCGGAAGTGACCGTGGAAACTCAGCAGGATGCTGCCGTTATGACGCCGGAGCCGACACCAGACCGCAGAACCCCCTGGCAGATTCGCTTTGCGGAATACTTTACGGACCAGGTCGTCAGTACGGTCAACAGCTACACCAGCCCGAACGTCGCAATCCAGATTGAAACCATCAGCACTGGGGAAGGAAATAAGACCATCACTTATCATGTGGCGGATATCCATATTGCCTCGATAGATTGTTTCCGAACCTTTGTTTCTCATGGGACATATACATATTTTGACACACAGGACGTTCTGGAGATGGTAGCAGACGTTGGCGCTCTTGTTTCCATCAGCGGAGACTTCTGCACCTATCAGCAGACAGGCTTTCTCGTCCGGAACGGGGAGGTGCTCCGGGATGATCAGGCATGGTGCGATATCTGCGTGCTGTATGAGGACGGGACGATGGCCTGCTATGAGCGGGATACATACACCAATGAGGAAATCATGGCCGGAGGTGCGCTGCAGGTGTGGAATTTCGGTCCGTCGCTTTTGACCGAAGAGGGAGAAATTCGATACGACTATACCGTCCCCGAGACGGTAACCTATCTGAATCCGCGGAGCGCGGTCGGCTACTATGAGCCGGGACATTACTGCTTCGTTGTCGTCGACGGCCGGCAGGATGGCTACTCCAGAGGCATGCGTCTGCATGAACTGAGTACGCTGTTTTACACCCTTGGCTGTCGCTGCGCGTATAATCTTGACGGCGGTGGCACCGCAGTCATGACCTTTCAGCAGGAGCGATACAGCCGGCAGAGCAACGGGGCGGACAGGGAGCTCGGCGATATCCTCTACATTTGTGAACCGGAGGGAGCATAAATGCGCTGTTTTCTTGAACGGATCCTACCGCACCTGAACATCGCGCTGTCAGCGGCGCTGCTCGTTGTGGCGGTTTTGCATCTGTTTAACCCCATGATGGGATTTTTGAATGGAAGACCGGCGTTTGTGTTGATTGTTGCAGCCTGCGTTGTGTCCCTTACCAATGCCGTCACATCCTATGTCCGGGTGAGGAAGAGAAATAGAGAATAAAAAGCACCAGGCGCCGTATTCGTGTGGATACGGCGCCTGGTGCTATAATGGGTTATGATATCATTTCAGAATGACACTGGTCTGGGCGTCAATGGTAATACTGCTGCCGTCAAGCTCTGCTGTGCCCTGCCCGATGACAGCCCGAATCTCCGTGAAGTCCGCGGCTCCAGCGCTGCCCAGGTCGACGGTAATGGCGTCCCCGGTGGTGTTATGCAGGACGCAGACGCTGCTTCCCTCCCAGGTGGAGACAAAGCCGCCGAGTTTGGAGTCGCCGAAGGAGAGGGAGCGGTAATCCCCGCGGGCGATCTCCGGATTGGCGCGCCGGATCATCAGAAGCGCCTTATAATAGTTATACAGGCTGCCGCCGTCGGCGATCTGGTCAGAGACCGTCTCCGCAACCTGACGGGAGGCGTCAAAATCGGCGCCTTCCGGATCCTGCACGGTATCCCCGTCGCCCCAAAGCATCGCCAGTCTCCGATTTGCGTCAGTATTGGCGCCGCCACGGGAGCCTTTCATTCCGAGTTCTTCTCCATAATAGATGAAGGGGGATCCCGGCGAGAGCAGGTAAAGGTTCGCTGCCATCTGCATGGCACCGCTGGAGACGGGCAGAAAGCCTGCAGCGCGATCGGTGTCGTGGTTGGCAATGAAGGGAACAAAGGCGGCATCATCCCGCAGGGAACGGATCGTCTGGAGATAGTTTTCCACATAATCGGTATAACGGCTGACGGAACCGCCCTTGGCCGCACGGGCGATGGTGCCTTCTGCCTGGGAAACGGTAAAGTTGAAGCAGTTGACAGCCGGGTAATACTGCTCCGTAACAGAGTCCGTGTCCCAGACCTCCGCAACGGCGTAAAGATCCGGTTTGATTCTGCGCAGCTCTTCGAGATACCAGCTCCAGAATCGCATGTTGGCAGTGTGGTCGTTGAGATAGAGGTATTTGGCGGCATCAAAGCGGAAGCCGTCCACCCCTTTTTCCAGATAAAAGCGTGCGATGTTCAGAAGCTCATTTCGAACGGATTCGCTTTCATAATTGAGCTCCGGCATATCCGGGGAGAAGTTGCATTCCACCATCTCCTGCGTACCGGAGATCTCATTCCAGGTTCGGCCTGCGGGCTGGTTGTCTGCATAACACCAGCTGTAGAAATCATAGAAGGGATCTGCTGTGTCGCCCCGGATGTGTGCATCCCGGAATTGCACAAACCACTTGTTTTGTGAGCCGGTGTGGTTGATGGGCAGGTCCAGAATCAGTTTTACACCGCGTTCATGGCAGGCAGCGATCAGAGCTTCCAGATCTTCCGTTGAGCCGAAAGCGGGGTCTATGGTGTAGTAATCAGTGACATCGTACTTGTGATAGGATGGCGACTGAAAAACAGGCGTCAGCCAGATGCCCTCTATGCCGAGGCTGAGTCCGGAGTCAGGATCGCCGTCATTGAGATAGTCCAGACGATTAAGTATCCCCCGTAGGTCACCGACGCCGTCCCCGTCGGAATCGGAGAAAGAGCCGACAAAGATCTCGTAGAAAACGCGGTTGTTGTCATTTACGGGGAAAGCCGGCGTCAGACCTTCTCCGGCAAGGACGGCCTCCCCGTTCGTGCTCTGTTCATTGCTGCCGGTGCTGTCTGCCGCAGGGACTGCCGTCGGCACAGCAGTGGCCGAGCGTCCGCATCCCGCAGTACACAGGACAGAAAGTATAGCACAGAGGAGAAGGCAAAGAACTCTCTTCATATGTACCACCTCTTGGCATATACTACACAAACAGGGCGTGACTGTCAAGAATTAACAGCTCCACTTGGATATGTTGTACAAAAGAGAAAGGAAAAATTTGTGCAAAAAGTATCTAAAAACTGCAATGAAGAAATATGGACAAAAGATGAACAAAATAGTATAATAATATAGTTATTTAAAATATGGAAATAACAGTCTTTTCTTGAATTCAATCGCGCGAAAGCGCTTTTGGATAAATGTTATTTGATCAGGAGGAAAACTATGAAAAAGATTCTTGCAATGCTTTTGGCTCTTGTGATGGTCTTCGCACTGGCTGCCTGCGGCCAGAGTGCTGCACCTGCACAGAGCGAGAGTGCCGCCCCTGTTGAAGAGGCAGCACCCGCAGAGGAAGCTGCGGCTCCCGCCGAAGCTGCTTCCGGTTCTCTGAAGATCTGGGTTCCCGAAGCTACGGTTGACTTTACCAAAGAACAGGTAGCTGCCTTTATGGATGCTCATCCCGAGTATGCCGGCTTCGCCGTGGCAGTTGAGCCCGTAGGTGAAGGCGATGCTGCGTCCAACATGCTTACGGACGCGGAAGCCGGTGCGGATATCTTCAACTTCGCACAGGACCAGCTGGCCCGCCTTGTTTCTGCAGGTGCCTTGATCGAAGTTTCTGAGGAAAATGCTGCGATCGTGGCTGCTGAGAATGACGCAGGCTCTGTCGCCGCTGCCACCATGGGTGACACACTGTATGCATATCCGCTGACTTCTGACAACGGCTACTTCCTGTATTATGACAAGAGTGTCGTTACAGACCCGTCTTCTCTCTCCGCCATTCTGGCTGACTGCGAAGCGGCAGGCAAAGACTTCTATATGGAGATCAACTCCGGCTGGTATCAGCCTGCGTTCTTCTTCGGTGCCGGCTGCACGCTTACCTATGACACAGACGCAGAAGGTGCATTCACTGCCTGCAATATCGACTATGCTTCTGAAGCAGGTGTCGGTGCCCTGAAAGCGATGATTGAACTGGCGAAATCTCCTGCCTTCAAGAATGGCTCTTCTGTGTCCAATGCCACCAATCCTGCTGCAATCGTGGATGGCACCTGGGATTCCGGTGCTGCCAAGGAGCTGTTTGGTGACAACTATGCCTGCGCAAAGCTCCCGACTGTAAGCATCAACGGCGTTGATACGCAGCTTGGCGGCTTCGGCGGCTTCAAACTTCTGGGTGTGAAACCCCAGACGGATGAGACCAAGCTCGCACTCTGTGATGAGCTGGCACTCTTCCTCTCCAGCGGCGAAGTCCAGCTTGCCCGTTACAATGCGGTCGGCTGGGGTCCGTCCAACGTGACAGCCAAGGCAGATCCTGCCGTTCAGGCTGATGAAGCGCTTGCCGCCCTTGGCGAGCAGCTGACCTACACCATCCCGCAGGGCCAGTACCCCGGCGATTACTGGGGCCTTGCCACTGCTCTGGGCGACTCCGTCATTGGCGGCGAGTATAACAGCGCGGATGACGCTGCCCTGATGGCTGCACTTCAGCAGTTCCAGGATACTTGCATCGGCTACGCCGGCTGATTTTTCGCATGACTGTAAGGCAGGGCGTATTCGCCATGCCTTCTCTTCATCTGCAATCAACAATCGGGAGGTCCTTTTATGGGTGAAATGAATAGCGGAAACGCCGTATCCCGTTTCTTCCGCTGGCTGGGGAAAGACCTGAAGGAGATTGGGGATACTTTTGTTCGGGGCGACTGGAAGACAAAAGTGTCTTTCCTGATCATGGGCTTCGGCCAGCTGTGCCGTGGACAGGCAGTGCGCGGCATTGCCATGCTGGCGATGGAAGTCCTGCTGCTCTACTTTACCTTCGGTTTCGGTTGGCAGTATCTCACCAAACTGCTTACGCTCGGTACCGTTGAGACGCATAAACAGGGGCGTATCACGGTATACGGCGATAACAGCTTCTTTATCCTGCTCTATGGGATTCTGGCTGTTGTTGCTGTCATTGCGCTGATTTATCTCTGGCGTGTGAATGTGAAACAGAACCGTGAAGCCGAGGGGCTGCTCGCAAAAGGGAAAAAGCTCCCGAGTAACAAGGCGGACCTGGCTTCGCTGTTTGACAAAAACTTTGACAAAACACTGCTGGCGCTGCCGGTGCTCGGCATCTTCGTGTTCACCGTTGTGCCGATCATTTTCATGATCTGCATTGCCTTTACCAACTACGACGCAACACACCAGCCTCCGTCCAAACTGTTCTCCTGGGTCGGGCTGGAAAACTTTAAGGCTTTGTTCGGCATCGGCGGTGAGGGCTTTGGCGGCACCTTCTTCTATGTGCTGGGCTGGACGCTCATCTGGGCATTTTTTGCTACCTTCCTGACTTATTTTCTCGGTATGGCAGTTGCCATCCTGATCAATAAAAAGGGAATTAAGTTTAAAAAACTCTGGCGTACCATTCTTGTCATGACGATTGCAGTCCCCCAGTTCGTATCTCTGCTGTATGTGGGCAAGATGTTTGCAGCGGACGGACTTGTCAATGCTTATCTGCTCAAATGGGGCTGGATCAAATCAGCAATCCCGTTCTGGACCAATGCCACCTATGCCCGTATTCTGATCATTGTCATCAATCTCTGGATCGGCATTCCCTATACGATGCTGATTGTCACCGGCCTTCTGATGAATATTCCGGCCGAGCTCTATGAGAGCGCCCGCATAGACGGGGCGAACGCATTTCAGACGTTCCGCAAAATCACACTGCCGTATATGCTCTTTGTAACAGGTCCGTTCCTGCTGACTCAGTTTATCGGCAATCTCAATAACTTCAACGTTATCTTCCTGCTTAACCAGGGAAAACCGCAGTCGATGAACCTCTCCAAAAATGCCGGAGCGACAGACCTGTTGGTTACCTGGCTGTATAAGATGACGATTAACGATTCCAACTACAAGATTGCAGCAGTAATCGGTATCATGGTCTTCCTGGTGACAGCCATCATCTCACTGGTTGTGTATAATGTCCTGCCGTCTGTCAGGGATGAGGAGGGATTCCAGTAATGAAAAGAAAACAGAGAATCAGTAATACAATTGCTTATATTGTGCTCATCCTGATCAGTATCGTCTGGCTTTTCCCGTTTGTCGGTCTGGTCCTGCAGAGTTTCCGCGGCGAAAGCGGAGGCATGGTAGCCTATCTGGTCCCGCAGCAGTGGTCCTGGAAGAACTATGAGTTCCTGTTCAGCGGACAGAGCAAGTTCCTCAAGTGGTATGGAAACACCCTGACCATAGCGCTCTTTGTTGCGGTTCTGCAGACGCTGGTGGTCATCTGTGTCAGTTACGCGCTCTCGCGCATGCGCTTCAGAGGCCGTAAGGCGCTGATGAACATCTGGCTGGTGCTGGGCATGTTCCCGGGCTTCCTCACGATGATCTGCCTGTACTTCCTGCTCAAGACACTGGGGCTGACGGAGGCAGGGGCTGTTCCGGGCCTGATTCTGATCTCGGTAGCCAGCTCCGGTATGGGCTACTATGTATGCAAGGGCTATTTTGACACGATTCCCAAAGCCTTGGATGAAGCAGCGATCATCGACGGCGCCACCAGAGCGCAGATCCTGTTCAAGATGATCATCCCCATGTCCAAGCCGATCATTATCTATACGGCGCTGGTTGCCTTCATGGCTCCATGGTGTGACTATATCTTTGCATCCTATGTTGCCTTCGGGTATGAGAGCGGGTACAACGTAGCCGTCTCCATGACCCGCTGGGTCTGGACGAATGACTATCAGGGCTTCTTTACGCGCTTCTGTGCGGGCGGTATTCTGATAGCGATCCCGGTTACAGTCCTCTTTATGTGCCTGCAGAAGTACTATGTGGAAGGCGTTACCGGCGGAGCAGTCAAAGGCTGAGATCGTTTTTTCTGTTGATATAATATTTGGTTCTGCCAATAAAAACCTCACTTCATTCCGATAAGAATGGAGTGAGGTTTTTACAGGAAGGTTGTAGGCTGCTTTCATGTTGGGTGGATTAAGCGTGCCTTTTTTACAGATCTATGGTATACTGCTGTGCACACAGTGTACAGGGATGCCAGTCCCCGGAAATTTTGTTTTGAAAGGGTATGATGGATATGAAGGATCTGAACCAGTTTCCCAGAGTTTCTCTTGGCGTGTTCCCGACTCCGATTCAGCGGCTGAACAACATCAGCCAATTGCTTCATACCAATATCTATGTCAAACGGGATGATCTGACCGGACTGGGACTGGGAGGAAACAAAACCAGAAAACTGGAATTCCTTCTGGCGGATGCAAAGAATCGGGGAGCAGAGATCGTTTTTACAACCGGCGGCGCACAGTCCAACCATGCCATGCTGAGCGCGGCTGCGGCAAACAGACTTGGGATGAAAGCTGTTCTGATCCTGAAACAGCGTGGAGTGACGGAAATACGCGGCAACCGCTTCCTGGAGTCGCTTATGGGGACGGAAGTCATTTTGATGGATACCGATGACTACGCAGATATTTATGCTGAGATGGACCGAATCGGCAGCGCGAGGGGATTGGTTTATTACAAGATTCCATGCGGCGGTTCGAATGCCCTGGGCACACTGGGATATGTGGATTGCGCGAGAGAGATCAGCCGGCAGGGCATCTTCTTTGACCATCTGATCTGTGCGGAAGGGAGCGGTGGAACAATGGCCGGGCTTGCTCTTGGCGGAAAACTGTTTCTGCCGGGTACAAAAGTATATGGGATGATGGTGGACAGTGATCCGTTTGAAGAGATCACGCCAAGGCTGATGAGGGAAGCGGCAGACCTGCTGGAAGCAGACATCGGAATCTCGGATCGGGATTATTCCCTGAGGGATATGTGCGGCCCCGGTTATGCCATCCCTTCGGACGAAGGAAATGCTGCAGTAAGACTGGTGGCGGAAAAAGAAGGGATGTTTCTGGATCCGGTTTATACGGGGAAAGCCTTTGCGGGCTTGTTGAAGATGGCAGAGGAAGGCGCTTTCCGGGAGAGCGACCGGGTGCTGTTCCTGCATTCCGGAGGGGCAGGCGGCCTGTTTGCTGTAGGGTGATCCTGTGTGAGCTGCACGGGGATTACTCTTGCAAAGTGCCGGTGCATCCTGTATAATGGGCGGCACCGAATAATGAGAGGCATTTCATATTAACATGAGTAGAAAAAACAGTGGGAAGTCAAAAATCCTGCTCTGGGTGCTTTCCACAATTGCAGTTTTGATGATAGCGGCGGTGCTTGCCTATTCCCTGTGGGAACAACCGCCGGAGATTGCGGAGGAGGAACCGGTCGCAGAGACGCCGGTGCTTCCGGAAGAGACAGTAGCGCCGACGCCAGAACCGATGCCGGAGGGGACCGCCTTTGACAGCGGCAGGCAGGATGGTGTCTATACCATTCTGCTCGCAGGTGTTGACCTGATGAGCGGCAGTACGGATACGATCCTCGTTGGAAAGCTGGATACGGTTCGGCATACGATGAATTTTGTAAGCATCCCCCGGGATATGCTGATCAATGTGGACTGGGAGGTCCGGAAGATCAATTCCGTGTACATCGGCTCGAAAAACGCCGGGGGAACCGGGATTGACTCCCTGTCGATCCACATCCGCCGTACAGTCGGCTTTGTGCCGGACTGTTACGCCATTCTGGATATCAACACCTTTATCAATGTGATCGATGAGCTGGGCGGTGTTGACTATGACGTACCGTTCGAGATGGAATACGACTACTGGGATGTCAATCCCGGAGAGCGGACGCGGATTTATCTGGCACCCGGTTATCAGCATCTCGATGGGCTGCATGCCATGGCGGTCGTTCGCAACCGCTATGGCTATATTACCGGGGACTTTGGACGCATGGAAGTACAGCAGGATTTCATGCGCAGCTGCATTGAGCAGTTTATCAATGCGGGTACGATTCCCCACGCCGGGGCGATCGCGGAAATCCTTGCGGAGAATCTGGATACCGACCTGAGCGCGGCGAATATCGCCTGGTTTATGCGGCAGGCGCTTCTCTGCGGGACGGAGAACATTCACTTCTCATCAATGCCGGCGGACGACTGCGAGCTCATGGGATACAGCTATGCTCTTCCCAAGATCTACGAGTGGATTGATATGATCAACGAGCAGCTGAACCCCTATGAGGATCCGATCGGGTACTACAGCCTGAATGTCGTCTACTGGGATGGCAGCAGTTATAAGGGTACCGTCGGCCTGGACGGAGACTGGTACTATCAGTAAATACAGCAGCCTCTCCCGGCAGGGAGAGGCTGCTGTATTTTACAGGCTTATTCCGCGTAGCCCATGGGGTTATGCGACTGCCA
>JAFSLL010000008.1 GCA_017448455.1 Oscillospiraceae bacterium
GACAGGCCGTCGCCGGCGATCTGATACCCGAATTTCTCTACATATTCCTCAACAACGATCCGCTTGCCGCGGGAAAAAGACATGGAATAGTCCAGCTGTTCGGCAAGTCTGTCCGTCCCGTCAATGCGGACGACGCCCTTGCTGCCGGAGGAGTCTACCGGCTTGGCCATGACCGGAAAGCGGAACACGCCGTTTTCCAGGTCGCGCTGCGCATCCGCGATCCTGTCGTATCCTCTGGCCTTCGGGGTGCAGAATCCATGCTCCGCCAGGAACGCGCGGAACTTGTCCTTGCTGCACAAGATCTCCACAGATGCATAGGGGCTGCCCGGAAGACCAAGCTTTTCCGCGACATAGGCGGCAGTAGGAGCCGCCGGGTCGGAAGCATAGGCCAGCACGCCGTCTACGTGTTCCCGTCTTGCCACCTCCAGCACCGCTTCTTTTTCGGTGGTGCTGACCAGGTAAAAATGATCGGCGTGGTGCTGACCGGGATTGTCCGACAGAAAGTCGCACAGAACCGTTTCATAGCCCAGACGTTTTGCCGTTTCGATCGCGACGATCTGCTGCGCGGAGCCTCCCAGTAGCAATAGTTTTCTGCGTCCGTTCATGAGACACCAACCAGCTTCTTCGCGTCCATCTTCTCCATTGCCAAACGGACGTATTTTTCCGGTACATGCTTGGAGTTGATGCTGTTGCCTTCTGTATCGTATCCCATAAAGCTGCCGCGCATCGCGGAGCCGCGTGTGGCAGAGCTCTTGCGGTCAAACACCATTCTGACCAAGGCAAGCACCATCTGAATATCCAGCTTGAAGCTGAGGTTCTCCACATAGTAGATATCGTTCTCGAACTGCTCTGTCCATGTTCTTTTATGGTCTGTAGGCGTCAGGAAGGGGCACTCCAATCCGGGGCGTACCGCATTGCGCCGCTTGTGACGATCACTGTAGCGCGTATCATAGCCTTGGGATAGCGGTCTTGGGCCGATAATGGACATATCGCCCTTGAAGACGCTCCAGAAATTCAGCAGTTCATCCAGTGAAGTCTTTCGGACAAGTTCGCCAAACTTCGTAACACGGTCTTTGGCAGGCAGCAGCTCGCCATTGGCATCCGTATCATTGGTCATATTTCGGAACTTGATAATCGTGAACGGCTTGTCATCCTTTCCGGTCCGCTGCTGCTTAAAGATGATGGGACGACCAACGTCGAAATAAGTACATACAGCCAGCACCAGATTGATGGGAGCTGTCACCAGCAGGGCACCGCCGGATAACAGGATATCAAGCGCTCTCTTTCCGTATTTTGAATAGAATGATACTCTTGGCGTGACAGGGGCGCTGATTCTATTAACCTGTTCCAACGTATCCGCAGCGATAAAAGACGCCACCTCAGCCATGAAGGGAATGTGTGGATACCCTTCCAGCTCGTCGATGTCTACTAACTTTTCTTCCACTTCAAGCACGCTCCATTTCTTTTCATATGAGAAAACACTTTTTTTCTCAGTTCAGCACGATATCACAGATCCGATCCGCCTCCGCGAGGGTAAGCCCCTCGTAGATGGGCAGGCACATAATCTGCAGCGAAGCCTCATGGGCAATCGGGGTTGCTTTTCCTTTCAGGGCCCGGTAGCAGGTCATATCATTGACAGCAGGGTAAAAATACCGTCTGCCGTTGATCTCCTGCTCACGCAGCCGCTCCATGACGTCGTCCCGGCTTTTTCCAAACACCTGCGGATCGAACCGCACGGGGAAATACGCGTAATTGGACTGCACGCCCTCCTGTACGGGGTTCAGATGGATCCCCGCGACACCGGACAGCCGCTCAAAGTATCTGTCATGGACGGCTTTGCGAGCGGCAACGGCTTCTTCGAGATGCCGCAGATTGCATACGCCCATGGCAGCGCGAAATTCGTCCATTTTGGCATTGCCGCCTATGACGTCGGCATCTTCTCCGTCGTAGAGACCAAAGTTTTTCAGTTTATTCAGCGCTTTGGCGTATTCCTCGTTCTGAAACGCGACGGCGCCGCCTTCCACGGTATTGAAGACCTTCGTCGCGTGAAAGCTAAACATCGTCGCATCACCAAAATTGCCGACTCCAACGCCGTCCACCTTTTCGCCAAACGCATGCGCTCCGTCGTAGATGACCTTCAGCCCATGTCTGCGGGCGATGGCAGCGATCGCCTCAACGCTGCAGACGTTCCCGTACACGTGGACGGGCAGAATGGCCACGGTTTTGTCCGTAATGAGTTCCTCAATCCGTTCGGGATCCATGGTATAGTCCGATTCACGGATGTCGCAAAACACAGGCTTGAGCCCGTTGCGCACGATAGCATGAACCGTGGAGACGAACGTAAACGGCGTCGTGATGACTTCTCCGCCGTCACGACGCAGTCCCAGAGCATCAATTGCCGTTTCCAGCGCCAGATGCCCGTTGGTGAATATGGATAATTCTTTTACGCCAAGATGGTCCATTAACTGCTGCTGCAGCTTTTTGTAGATCGGACCCGCATTGGTGAGACGATAACTTTCAAAGATCGATCGGATCTCTTCGACATACTCTTCCAGGGATGGCAGAGAAGATCGCGTCACATTGATAGGCATAGCTGTTTCACATCTCTTTTCTTTTCTCGATTAAACCAGCGATTGGATCTCGCGCTGAATGTCCTCGATGGAGCGCATGGCCCCTGCAGCAGTGCAGTGTACGGTCTTCCAGCCCAGCTTGGCAGCGCAGTAATCCGCTGCCCGGCGAGAATTCGCCAGATAGTCCAGATTCTGTTCGTGGATGTCTTTCTTGCTCTCGTCGCCGTGATATCGCCCCGTCATAAGCTTCTGGCTCAGATCTGGCTCTACCTGCAGGTAAATGACTTCATCCGGCGCAGGGATGCCTAAGAGCTCATACTCATAGTGGAACAGCCAATTCAGGAATCCATCCCACTGCTCCGGGGGCAGCTTGCTGCACTGATGGATCGCGTTGGACGTGGTGTAACGGTCAGCGATGACCACGCCGCCGGACTCATAGAATGCGCCCCAGTCCTTTTTGTAGCTGGCGTAGCGGTCCACCGCGTAGAAGCTGGATGCGGCATAGGCATTAACGTCGCCCGGGTTGCTGCCGAACTGGCCTGCCAGGTACATTTTCACCAGCGCCGAGCTGTCACTCTGATAGTCCGGGAATGAAATCTGCCGGACGATATCTCTTTCTCCATTCTTGTTTGCCGCGCGGAGATGCTCCGCCAGGCGTGCTGCCTGCGTAGCCTTTCCAGAGCCGTCCAATCCTTCAATCACAATCAGCTTTTTCATTGATGCTCTTTCCCTCCCGCGATGATTACAGGCTTTTTTCCCGAAAACACGCAGATAAAAGCTTTGTAATCGGAAAACAAGATCTGTCTTCCGATTTCAACTGAACGGATCTTGACAGTTCCAATGATCCCGCACAGGGCTGCGGAATCCGCCGCAACATCCCGTTGTTTTCGCATATAGTGACAGTATCCCTTTATTTTACTTATTTTACAAGATCTCTCCAGATTTGTCAAGTTCTATTATATGTTTTATCTACGGGGAAATTGTATCATATTGACGCTGTAACAGCCGTTTTTTTTGCGCATTTTGCTGCGCTATTCAGGAGTACAGAATACAATGAAGAAGAAGAAGAAGGAACGACGCCTTTCATCGAGTGTCGTTCCTTCTTTTATATCCGTTCCGCGCAACGGATAAGCAAAAGCGTTCGTTAGGTATTCTCAGTGTGCGCGTAGTATGATTTGTAGTATTTCTTGCCGTAATACTTCGTGTAATATCTGCCGAACTTCTTTTCGCTGACCTTGTTCAGGATCACACCGAGAATCGGGCAGCCGGCAGCCTTCATTTTTGCAACGCATTCCTGCGCAAGCCGGTATTTCACTTCGTTGGACTCAATCAGGATCATGGTCCCGTCGCACAGCGGCGCGATGATCGCGGGATCCACAACCAGGCCGATGGGCGGGCAGTCAACAACGATGTAATCAAAATGCTCGCGGCAGAAGCTGATCAGCCGCTGCATATTTTCCGATGCCAAAAGCTCCGTTGGGTTGGGCGGGACAGCGCTGGC
The DNA here is from genome assembly GCA_017448455.1 of Oscillospiraceae bacterium. GTDB lineage: Bacteria > Bacillota > Clostridia > Oscillospirales > Oscillospiraceae > Limivicinus. The sequence continues at coordinate 4,072 of JAFSLL010000008.1, forward strand.
AATCACCATATAAAGCTGATCCACATCGGTCTGGCAGATCACGTCGTTCAGCTCACACTGACCGGAAAGATAGTGGGAAAGGCCGTATTCAGGCACGTTTCCGATAATTTTGTGCTTTCTCACAGATTTCCGCAGGTCAGCGTCAATCAGGATGACGTTTTTTCCAAGCTCCGCAAAGCTCAAGCAGAGGTCAGACGAAACCGTCGATTTTCCTTCGCCGGAAAAAGCACTGGTCATCAGGAATACATGCTTGTCCGCACCGCAAAACAGAAGATTGGTTCGCAGAAGCTTCAGTTCTTCATTGATTTCATAAGGCCGTTTCTCGCGCTTCAGCCTGATTGTCTGCATGAGAGGTGTTCTCCTTCTCTATCGTCGATAATATTCGCATCGGGTTATCCCGCATCAAAGCGTCCGCATAAGCGTCCCCGACTTTTTTTCGAAGAAAACGCTGGCAAGCGTCCAACTCCGGAGGGCGATCCACCGGATCGTGGGAATCGGACGCAATCACATGGACCAAAGCCTCTTTCAGAAGCTTTCGGCTCCATTTTGCCTGGCGCAGGCCCTCGTGGCCAAGGACGCTGCCGGCATTCATTTGAATCTTTGCCCCATTCTGAATCAGGGCGGAAACCTTATCCAGGTCCCCCTCCACAGCCGGATACCGTTCC
>JAFSLL010000080.1 GCA_017448455.1 Oscillospiraceae bacterium
AACCTCTTCGTCTCTTGCCGCCTTTGTGTTCTCGGCGTTCACCTTGTCGGTGACGTAGGTGAGCTTTTCAAGCATGTCGCTCATCAGAACTCTTCCGATGCAGTTTCTTGCGACTCCGTTTTCATCGATTGTGATCTCGCCGTTTGCAAGCTCTGCTCTTACCTTGTCGAGCTCCTTCTCTGCGTCTTTCTTCCAGAACTCTCCGAGCTGGCCGCTTAGTTCTTTTTGAAACCGTGTCATTGTGTTTACCTCCGTTCTTTGTGTGTGCCTTTTGGCATGTACATATATCACTCTAAACGGAGGGAATAGCAAGTCATATCTTGATTATATTTACACTTTTTTTCGAGGCTTATGAGGCTTCGCCGGTCATGATGAACCGGACGTATTTTGCCTTTTCATCCTCAAGGAAAAGCACCAGTTCGAAGAAGTCCATCTCGTATGCGATCCGCTGGACGGCATTCAGATCGAACATGTTTGTAAGGCCGGTGCCTCTGACCGCGAGGATCTGCTCCTTGACCTTCTCGTCCATCAGTCGCACCTCCTGCAGGAGTCTTCGCCGTAGCAAACGCCGAGGCTGGATCCGCAGTCCCAGTTCACATGGATGGTGCCGATGTCATCGACGCCGGTCACGGTTCCTTTGCAGCCGGGTAGGAGCAATGCGTTGTAGGGATCGTTCATGGATACAAGCTCCACGCGGCAGCCTTCAGGGTACTGTTTCCTGAGGGCTTCGATTGTATCTCTTGAAATGCCGAACATTATACCGCCTCCTTGCTCTTGAATGCAGAGTTGCCGGAGAGGCGGGAAAGCAGGACCTTTCTTGCGCCTTTGAAGTCGTCCCCGATGAAGCCGAGCCTAAGAAGGAAGCATCTGAATGCGTACTTCTCGTTTTCTGACTCCTTTTCTTTTGCGGTGACGCGCTTGGCCTCTTTTGCAAAGTCCATCAGCTTGTTTAAGAACAGGATGGCGGCCAGCTTTTCATCTTCGCTTTCGAAGAGGCCGAGCTTAAACCAGGGGAATGCAATCGTTCCTTCATGCTTATCCCAAATGACCTCGGTTGAGATCGTATCAAGCGCCTTCGTGATGAGACTTGCTTTGGCCGCAGCGAGGGCCTTCAGCCTTTCAAAGGCCGCGTCAGTAAAGCCCGTGTCCGGGAAGGAAAGCGTAACGCTGTCCTCATCTTTGATGGAGTCAATGGACGGTGCCTTTTCGAGGGTGCCTGCGGTCTCGCTTATGAAGCCTGCCTCATCGATGCAGTCGAGCAGCTTTTCTCGCTTGGGATCGAGGGTGCCGTCTGCGGTGAGGTTTCCGTCCTTATCGAGGGTGAACTCTCCAATGTGGTATGCAAACGTTGGCGCTCCTGCGTATTTCACATCCTCACCGAGCCAGGTTCCGATTGTCTGTGCAAGGCGCTTTCTTTCCTTGCCGCATGCGTTGTAGCTAATTTTCATGGTGTAAACCTCCTTTGTTTTTGGTATGTACATACATCACTCTAAAGGCCTGAAATAGCAAGCTTTATGTGAGAGAATATGCACTTTTTTCGGAGGCTTTTTATGAGTCACAGACGTCGGTAAACTTGAGCTCTTTTCCGTCCCGAAGAACGCTTACACCTTCCGCGCTTCCCTTAAGCTCGATATAGCGTTTCACGATGACGTCGCAGTACTTCTCATCGAGCTCGATGGTGTAGCAGCTTCTATCCATCTGCTCGCAGGCAATAAGCGTAGAGCCGCTGCCTCCGAACGGATCAAGTACAAGCGTGTTTGACATTGAGGAATTGGCGATGGGGTACGAGAGCAGCGGGATCGGTTTCATTGTCGGATGATCCGCGTTCTTCTTGGACTTTTCAAACTCCCAGACCGTGGTCTGCTTGCGATCGGAATACCACTGATGCTTGCCGGACTTCTTCCAGCCAAAGAGGCACGGCTCGTGGATCCACTGATAAGGGCTGCGGCCCAGGACCAGGCTCGGCTTCTTCCAGATGCAGCATCCAGAAAGATAAAAGCCTGCGGCATCAAATGCCTTGCGGAAGTTGAGTCCTTCCGTGTCCGCGTGGAACACATAGATCGACGCATCGTCCGCCATGACCTTTTCCATATTAGAAAAGGCATCAAAGAGGAAGTCAAAGAACTTCTCCGATGCCATGTTATCGTTTTTGATTTTGCCTGCGCTGCCTTCGTAGTTCACATTGTACGGAGGATCAGTCACAACGAGGTTAGCTTTTTTGCCCTGCATCAGCAGCTCGTAGGTTTCGGCCTTGGTGGAGTCGCCGCAAACGAGGCGGTGACGTCCGAGCGTCCATACATCGCCGGCCTTGCTGAAGGTAGGCTTTTTCAGCTCCTCTTCGACATCAAAGTCGTCGTCTTCAGTGTCGGTCCCGTCATCGAATAGCTTACTGAGTTCCTTCTCATCGAATCCGGTGAGTGCAAGGTCGAAGGCTTCTTCTTGGAGCGCTTCGATCTCAACCCTAAGGAGCTCCTCATCCCAACCCGCATCAAGCGCCATGCGGTTGTCCGCAATGATGTATGCTTTCTTCTGGGCCTCGGTGAGATGGTCGGCAAAGACGCACGGAACTTCGGTCATGCCTTCTTCCTTTGCGGCAAGAAGCCTGCCGTGGCCGGCGATGATGCCGTAGTCTCTGTCGATGATGATCGGGTTGATGAAGCCGAACTCACGAAGGGAGGCACGGAGCTTGTTTATCTGCTCCGGGGAGTGGGTCCTGGCATTGTTCTGATAAGGGACCAGCTTATCTACGCTTACGAGTTTAAAGTCTTTCGTTGTTTTCATACGAGCCCCCATTCCGCGAAGCGTTCAAAGCCGCCGATGCTGTCGATGTAATCTTTTGCGATCTTTACGATTTCGCTGTATGGCTTTCCGTCGACTTCGCTGTCTCCGATCGCGCAGGAGATCTCCACCGGCGCTCCGGTTTCCTGGGCTCTTAGGAAGCAGTAAATATTGATAGAAACATCCGCCTTAGACAGGTCTTTGCCGTGCAGGCCGCCGCCCGTGACGGAGTCCGCCATGTCTGATCCGAGCTTGCGATTGACTGCACCGGTATCGACGTTCGTGCCGCCGGTCCAAGGTCCGAGTGGGTTGATGACCGCGCCGGGATAAA
>JAFSLL010000081.1 GCA_017448455.1 Oscillospiraceae bacterium
ACAGCGGTATATCTCTTCCTGCCGCCCATAAGCGTTTCCTTTTACATGCTGGCGATACTGGAAGATAAAGGCTTTTCCGTTGGGACATCGCATCGTTCCGTCGTTGTCTATTGGAAAGTTCTCTGCCCGAAAGGGATTTTCACGATAGTTCTTGTCCTCTGTTTCCTTCTTGAACATCGTGAACTTCATGTACTTTTCCATTCCCTTCTGTTCACAGTAGAGATAGTTGTTAAACGATCCATAGCCGGCATCCGCCACCGGATACTTCGGATAAAGTCCGTATGTCTTGTTAAACCGCTCCATAAGAGGAATGAAGCAATCCATATCGGATCGGTAATGGTTGACATCCACCATGGCGATATACTCATCGGCAACAGCGATCTGTACATTGTATGCAGGCAGCAGCTGGTCATTACCCATGTAATCCGTTTTGATCCTCATGAACGTCGCACTATGATCTGTTTTGGAATAACTGTTCCTGTCCGGACCGCAGATCGCTATCTTTTCTACGTATTCTCTCAGTTTATCCGCATACTGTCTCAGCCATTCATAGTGCCGCTGCTGAACGCTCTTATGCTTTCCTTTTCCGTGTACAAAAGTCTTTTCATCCAGCTGCCACAGCATCGCGTACTGCTCAGCTATCTCTTCCAGATAGTCCGGCACGTATTCCGTGTTACTGGATATCTTCTTGCCACTCCAGGCTAATTCTTCATTGATGGCTTCGATCAGTGCCGTGATCTTTTTGTACAGTCGGTAGCGCGATTTCTCTGTGGCCTTCTTCCATACCCAGCTGTACTTGTTGGCGTTCGCCTCAAACTTGGAACCATCAATGTAGATGTGCTGCAGATCTACGTGTTCTTCTTCGAATATCGCTCGGTTAATGTCAGCAAAGATCTCTTCGACAGACTCGCCTAAGATCTCATTGATAAAGTACCCAAAGGTGCGATAACTCGGCGTCTCCCGGTCCATTAGGTACATAAACCGCAGATTGACTTTACAGTTGTCTTCCAGCTCTCTTAACGAACAGTACCCACTGGTCATGAATCCGAAGAGCACCGTTTTCAGCATGTTGACCGGATTATATCTGAGCCGTCCTACTTTGTGCTTCGGGACCTTTTTCAGATACTTTTGCAGTTCGATTCCCTCCATGAATCGGTCAAATGTCAAAACCGGGTCCAACAGATCTAAACAATCCGAAAGAAAGACTGGTAAAAATCCCTGTTTGGCGTTAGAATAATGCTGTGTTGGTTTTTTCATCTCAAGCTAATTCTAACACAAAAAGAGGTCACCTGCTCATCACAGATGACCTCATTTTTGCGGGCCTGTTTTTTCACAGCCCCTTTTTTTATCGGTTTGCGAAGGAACCTTTAAGCTGCGCAAGAAAGCGCTCCGCGCTGGCGTAAAAAACTGCCGTATGCTATACTGAGAAAACCTGCAACGGGGAAGATAGAAAGCATGGAAAGCAGAGGTTTGATCATGGATCAGCCGAAAAATATCGAAGTCAGGGGCGCGCGCGTCCACAACCTGAAGAACATTGACGTGGATATTCCGCTCCACCAGATCACCGGCATTGCCGGCGTATCCGGCTCCGGCAAGTCTTCGCTTGCCCTGGGCGTGCTGTACGCCGAGGGGTCAAGACGTTATCTGGAATCCCTTTCGACCTACACCAGAAGACGCATGACGCAGGCCGCCCGGCCTTTCCGGCGGCGAAGCGCAGCGCTTAAAGCTCGCCTCCGAAATGGGCAGGCAGCAGGATGATTCCGTCTTCGTCTTTGATGAGCCGACCATCGGCCTCCATCCGAAGGATGTGGAGACGCTTTTGAACGTTTTCCAGACACTGATCGCTCACGGCGCGACCGTGATCGTGATCGAGCACGACCTTGACGTGATCCGCTCCGCCGACTACATCGTCGATATGGGGCCGGAGGGCGGCGAGGACGGCGGCCGGATCGTTGTCTGCGGCACGCCCGAGGAAGTAAAGAACTGCCCGGAGAGCATCACGGGACGCTTTATCTGAAGTTATCTGAGGCCGCATCAAAGGCAGGCGCCGGCTGCAGCAAAGGCAGGCGCCGGTCTCACAAACAAAGGCAGAAAACAGCCTCACAGACAAAGGCTCTGTCCCCAGACAAAAATCAGGCCCGGATCATTTCCGGGCTTGATTTCTTTATTTCCGCTGAGTATAATTAAGCCGCAGTTAGCGAGGACTAACATTGCAAATACAGCACCGAAAAGAGGTTATCGATATGATCAGAACTACGATGAAAGTTGACGGCATGATGTGCGGCATGTGCGAGGCACATGTGTGCGAAGCGATCCGAAAAGCCGTTCCCTCGGCAAAAAAAGTGAGCGCATCCCGCAAACAGCAGGAGGCCTCCTTCCTTACGGAAGAAGCCGTGGACCTTGCAGCCGTAAAGGCTGCCGTGGACGCGACAGGCTACCGCTGCCTGGACATCGGCTCTGCTCCTTATGAAAAGAAAGGCCTGTTCGGACGCAGATGAAGACCATCCTTATGGGGCTGCTGATCCCCTTTATCGGTACCGCGGCCGGCGCAGGCTGCGTATTTTTTCTGAAAAAGGATCTGAAGGTGAGCGTCCAGCGGGCGCTGACCGGCTTTGCCGCGGGCGTCATGGTCGCCGCTTCCATCTGGAGCCTGATCGTACCGGCGATCGAGCAGTCCGAAAGCAAGGGACGTTTTGCCTTCCTGCCGGCCTTCATCGGTTTCTGGATCGGCATTCTGTTCCTGCTCCTGCTGGATCACGTGATCCCGCATCTGCACCGGAGCATCGACCGCGTCGATCAGACCGAAGGTCCGAGGAGCCGGCTCGACCGGACGGTGATGATGGTCCTGGCGGTGACGTTGCACAACATCCC
>JAFSLL010000082.1 GCA_017448455.1 Oscillospiraceae bacterium
GGTACAGCGCCTCATACTCCGGCAGCGCGGCGCAGAACGCCTCGCCGAAATACATATCGTAGATCGCCGCGCCGACGACCCTGTTACGCACGCGCCACAGTCCGATGGCGCTCTTTGCGCTCTTGTCAAACTCCGGGTGCTCCATCATCCACTCAAACCGCGCCCAGCTCCAGTTAATATGCGTCCTGTCGGCGCGGTTCAGCTCAATGAGAAAGTCGCAGACAGCCTCGTAATCAGAGTCGCAGTACGGCTTGAAAACCGGCTCCGGAAGCCAGTATTTTATTCCCCAGTGCTCAAAATCCCACTCCGGGCTGTACTCGTTGCACTCGTAGTCGATATACCATATAAGTCCGTCGCGCACGACGAAGTTTGTGGGGTAATAGTCGATGTTCAGCCCCGCGGCAAGCGCCTTTGCCGCCATATCGCGCACCTGCGGCAGATACGGCGCCGCGCTCTCGCCGGCTTCAATTATCTCCATTACCGTCGGCCCCTCGATATAGTCCTTGACGATCCGCTCCGCGTTCCTGTCAACGGCATGCATCCTGGGAATGCGGATGCCGGCTTTTTGCAGCCGCTCATAGTCCCGCAATTCGGCCTCGATCTTGTTTCCGAAGGTATAGTAATCGCAGGGCTCGTGGTGGATCTGCTTGACCACCACCCGCTGTCCATCCCGTTCGGTGAGATAAGAATATCCGCCCTTGCCTTTACCCAGCAAGTAAATGATTCGGTATGATATGTTATTTACAGTTAGTTCTTTTTCCATATTCGTCACCATTCATATTTTACCTAAGCATCTTCATCATGCCGGGACCGTCACACTCGCAGGGTCGCTCTTCAAAGCCCATCTTTCGATAAAAGGGAATTGCTTCTTTTGTACTGATTAGTTCCAGACTCACCGCCCATCCCGACTCTATGCTGTCCCTGATGAATTGCTCCAGCGCGCGAAGGAGCATTTTGCCTGTCCCTCTTGCCTGATAATCCGGGTGTACGGCAAAGTCCTTGATATAGAAAGACATTCCGCCGTCACCGATCAGCCGCACCATGCCCACAGGCTTTCCATTCTCCAGCGCTGTAAAGGTCGCCAGGCTGTTTTGAAGCGCGAGGCGGACCTGCGCCTCACAGGGAGGCTCCCAGCCGACCGAGGAATACAACTCTATAAAGGTTTCCTCTGTCAGGATGTTGTTTTTCACTTCCATCGGGGCAAGGGAAAAGCGCGGCCCTTCCTCTCCGATGATCCCATTGGGGCGAAAGCCGCATTTTTCGAGGACCCGCTGAGACGCGGCGTTTTCGGCGTCCGTTTCCGCTTCCAGCGACCTTACATCCGGGTGCAGGAAAGCCCATCGGCAGGCCGCCTGCACCGCTTCCGTGGCATAGCCCTGCCCCTGGTATTCCTCCAGAATCCCATATCCGATCTCCGCGATGCCGTCTTCCCGGAGCCCTTTGAAGCAGAGATCCCCGATATGCGTTCCGTCCGTCTTCTCGATCATCCAAATAGCATACCATTCCCATTGATCGGGGTGCCTGAGGCAGCCCTGCAGCATCTCGGTATATGCTTTTTTGAGTTCTTCATCCTGTTCGGAGGCGATCACGGTCTCCATCTGTTCCCGCGAGGCGGGGTATATGCGCAAGCGTTCTGTGTTCAGCATAGATACCTCTCAGCTTGAATCAAAATGGTTTTTTATAGGCACTTTTCTGCCAGCAGAATAGTGCCATCCTCCTGCTCCACTTCCCGGATCACGGAAAAGCCGTTCTTTGCCCAAAAGGCATTGGACTGCGGATTCTCTTTGTCGATCCCCAGGAGGACCCGTTTCAGGCCCGTTTCTTTCAAATACAGGAACAACTCCTGAATGATAGAAGTTCCGATCTGGCGTCCCTGGAGCTGCCGGTTCATCATAAAGAAGCCAATAAAGGCCGTATCGCTGTCGGGATACCCGTCGATCAGATCCATGATCGCGACCAGAATATCCCCGTCATAGAACCCGACATAGTATTTGGCATCTGCGGAAGTGTTCGGAGGCGTGATATGCAGGTCATGAAGGATCAGCTCTCTGGACGGCTGCTTGCCGCAGTAGCGATAGTACTGATCATTCTGCAGGCAGAAGTTCAAAAGTGCATCTGCGTCGGAATCGTCCATATACCGGATGTGATACTGTGTGCTGAACTTTGAAAGGGCAAACATAGCTGTTTCTCCGTCAGTTTTTCTTTCTCATAACGATCTTTATAAAATTCAGATACTTTCCGCCGCCAGCTTCCATAGCCTTGCGGTCGCCTACGGCATACTCGTTTTCCTGTTCAAGCCAGTCCGCCCAGACGTTTTCGTTGGATTCCATTTCTTCGACCGTAATGATTTCCGCGCCGCTGCAACGGCTTACGATGCTTTGCCAATAGGCTGCGTCGTGCAAATATTCCAATTGCTCGGGCGTCCACGAAAGCAGCAGTTCTTTGGGCAGATCGTCGTGGCAGTCTTTTTTCATACCGGGTACGGCTATGTAAATATATCCGCCATTTTTTATAAATGGCAGCAGCTTTTGGTCAAGATAATCCGGATCACGGCCAAAATAGTTATAGGAATCGGTTGAAACCACCGCGTCAAAAAACTCTTTTTCAAACGGCAGCGCCTCTGCGTCAGCTTTCACCGGAACGATCTGCTCGTCGGTCAGTCCCATTTTGCGGAAGAACTTACGGTTTTCCTCCGGA
>JAFSLL010000083.1 GCA_017448455.1 Oscillospiraceae bacterium
CGACACCCGGAACCACAATCCGGTGCTCTACCAACTGAGCTAATCCCACCGTATGGCACGCCAAGAGGGATTCGAACCCCCGACCTACTGCTTAGAAGGCAGTTGCTCTATCCTGCTGAGCTATTGGCGCATAGAAGAGCGACCGCATCCCGGCAGAGAGGATGGAGCGGGTGATGGGAATCGAACCCACGTATCCAGCTTGGAAGGCTGGTGTTCTACCATTGAACTACACCCGCACGGCCAAAGCTTTTCAGCCTTGAGATGATACCACAGATGACGGCAGGATGTCAATCCTTTTTTTATTTTTGTTTTTTCCCGGAATCTTAAGGAATGGTCGTTGCGGAATTGGCCCCTTATATGATAAACTGCTGTCAGGAACAGCGAAGAAAGGAGCACTTCCGATGGCGAAAACAAAATGGTACCAGGAAATGACGGTTTATCAGATCTGGATCCGCAGCTTCTGTGACGGCAACGGCGACGGGATCGGCGATTTGTGGGGCGTGCTCCGAAAGCTGGAGTACATCAGGAGCCTCGGCGTCGACGCGATTTGGTTCTCACCCATTTATCCATCGCCGAATGCGGATTTCGGCTACGACATCTCCGATTATAAGGACATCCATCCGGATTACGGCAATCTGGATGTCTTCAAGGAGGTTTTGGACCGCGCCCATGAGATGGGAATGCGGGTGTTTATGGATCTGGTGGTCAACCACACCTCGGATGAGCATCCCTGGTTTCAGGAGAGTCGGAAATCGCACGGCAATCCCTATCATCAGTATTACATCTGGCGCCATGGCCGGGTCAGCCGCGGCCGCAGACTGCCGCCGAACAACTGGACCAGCATGTTTGAGGGCGGAGCCTGGGAATATGACGAGAACCTGGGAGAGTATTACCTCCACCTCTTCGCGAAAAAGCAGCCTGACCTCAACATGGCGAACCCGGCCGTGCGGGAGGAAGTCAAACAGATCATGCGCTTCTGGCTGGACATGGGCGTTGACGGCTTCCGGGAGGATGTTATCACCTATATCGGCAAGGCACCCGGCCTGCCCGATTCCTACCCCAAAATCCCGATTGCCAACGGGATCCGGTACTACTCCAACCAGCCGGAAGCCCATCAGTACCTGAAAGAATTCAAGCGTGATGTGCTGGATCATTATGACTGCTTCACCGTAGGGGAGAGCCCGATGACCACGGCGGATATCGCACTGCAGTATGTGGCGGAAGGCCCCGAGAAGGTGCTGGATGAGATGATCGCCTTCTCTCACATGGAAGCGGACTGTTTCATGACGGATATGATCCAGACGCCTTTTGACCTGCGCAAGATGAAGCGAGCTTTTTCGGAGTGGCAGGAGAAGCTGCAGGGGAAGGCGTGGAACGCGCTGTATATTGAGAATCACGACCATCCGCGGATTATCAGCAGATACGGCAGCGAGCAGTACCGCGAGGAGAGCGGCAAGATGCTGGCGGCGATGTATATGCTTCAGCGCGGAACACCTTTCATTTACCAGGGCCAGGAGATCGGCATGACCAACATCCGGCTCAAGAGTCTGGACGAGTTTCAGGATGTCATGACCCACAACGGAATCCGGCTGGCGGAGCATATCCTGCCCAAAACTGTCATTCTGAAGATGGCGAACAAGGCCAGCCGTGAAAACGCCCGCACGCCGGTTCAGTGGTCGGCGGAGGAGAATGCAGGCTTTACCACCGGCACACCCTGGTTCCCCGTTAATGAAAACTATATCGAGGTCAACGTCGCGGCGCAGGAGGCGGATCCGAACTCCCTGCTTCATTTTTACAGGGAGCTGATCGCATTTCGGAAAGCAAACCCCGTAGCACTGTACGGGGACTACCATGAATACCTGAAGAATGACCGCCAGTTCTATGTATATGAGCGCAATTACCTGAACAGGAAACTGCTGGTAATCTGCTTCTTCGCTACCGACCAGCGCCGTTTCGAGGCGCCGGTGGGGATCTCTCTGGAAAAGGGGAGGCTGGTGCTCTCCAACTATGAGCTGAACCAGATTGTTGCCAACGGCTTTACGGCGAGACCGTATGAGCTGCGGGTCTATCTCTTTGGCCCGGAACAGCCGAAGAATCCCTATGAAGGACTTCGAAAATAATCTGAAACAAAACGGGAGAACAGTCGGATGACGCAGAGAATGGTCCTGGAAAAGGCATACGCGAAGCTGAATCTCAGCCTGGATGTGCAGGGAAAACGGCCGGACGGCTATCATGAGATGGTAATGATCATGCAGACCGTTTCCCTCTCTGACAGCATCCGGATTGAAGCGCAGTCGGAACCGGGGATCCGCGTACGCTGCAATTTCCGTTATGTTCCGACGGACAGGCGGAACCTCGCCGTGCGCGCGGCAGAGGTTTTTCTGTCGGCGCTCGGCAGTGCCGAAAGCGGAGGATACGATATCGAGATGCGGAAAGCCATCCCTGTCGGGGCGGGGATGGCCGGCGGTTCCGCGGACGCTGCGGCGGTGCTGCGGGGAATGAACCGGCTGCATGGCCATCCCTTTTCCCGCGTGGAGCTGGAAAAACTGGCGGAGCAGATCGGCTCGGATGTGGCTTTTTGCGTAGCGGGCGGAACGGCGCTGGCGCGCGGCCGCGGCGAGATCCTGCAGGATCTCGCGCCGATGCCGGACTGCCGGTTCGTGATCTGTAAGCCGGGCTTTTCCATTTCCACGCCGGAGCTGTTCCGAAAGCTTGATGAGGTCAGTCTCCGCCGTCACCCGGACACCGAAGGCATGCTTGCAGCGCTAAAGGAAGGGCAATTGCGGGAACTGAGCATGCGGATGTACAATGTGTTTGAGGATGTAGACGACCGGCGGCTGCGGAGTGTGGCGGAGATCAAGTCGGTGCTCCTGGATCACGGTGCACTCAGCGCGCTTATGACCGGAACCGGCTCCGCGGTATTCGGTGTGTTCACCGGCATGGAAGCCGCGGAAAAAGCGGCCGAAGCACTGCACGCGGAGTACAGCTTCAGCCGCGTATCAGAGCCTGTCGGCCGCCTTGAGGTATAAAAAAGACGCGTCAGACTGCTCCGACGCGCTCCACAATATAATCCTCCACCTGCCTGATGTCGATGTCCAGCGCAACGGAGAGTTCCCCGTGCAGGATATCCTTTGCGCGTTTCATGGTGGCTTCGGCACGCGAACTGCGTGTCTTCTTCTCCGCCATGCGGCAGCGCAGGCCTTTGATGACCGCGACGAGCGCCTCGTTGCTGTGCTGTTTGAAAAGTTCCCGATAAAACGCGTCGACGTGGTTGAACCGGCTGTCATAACAGATGGCCGGCGCAATCTGAGGCATTGCGTCAATCAGTGCCTCGGCCTCTTCCCGGGATATAATCGGCCGCATATAGGCGCCCGAATCCACTGGCGTAAAATAAATCCCGGAACCGACAAGAGGGGTTAGATGATAATACAGTTTGTCCTTTGCTGCTCCGCTCATCTCCAGAGGGGCAATTTTTTCTACCGTACAGACTCCATTTTCTCCGTAAATGATTTTTTCTCCGATCGAATACATGTTACCTCTTTTCTTCGATACATCGGCCAATTTACTCGCCAGGAAACGCCAGGGATTTTATTATACCCAATAAATGTGAACATTTCTACTTAATTTTAACAATTTGTCAAAAAATGAAAAAAATAATCGTGTATAATTCTTAATTTTTTGAACATTGTGTTTGAAATGCTGCCCTGATATAATATCGACTATGAAACTTTATCTTTTTGGACATTCTTACCGTTATGCGGCGGAACAGATGATGATGACCCTGTTCCCCGGGGAAAAGCCGGAGCTCCGCGAGAGCGAACCACCGGAGGGGCGGCGTATGGAGCTGCGTCTCCATGCTTCCGAACGCTTTGTGACGGCAACCTGCCTGTACCACGACGGCATGGCCGCCTACCGCGGGCGTGCAGCGGTTTCAGCATCGGCTCTCACCGGAAGCGCGGTTCACCGGGACAGCCTCAGCCAGCAGATCCTGAAGCTCGCCATATACCGTGCCGTGCTCCGCTCCGGGAGGAAGAAGCCGGTCTGGGGGGCACTCTCCGGCGTGCGGCCAGGCAAGCTGATGAGTCCGCTCCTGCAGGCAGGCTGCACCGACGCGGAGGCGCTCCGCCGTTTTCAGGCAGAGTACGACGTCAGCCCGGAGCGGGCCAGACTGTGCCTGGACGCCTCCCATGCGACGCTCTCCGCGGACGCGTCACTCAGGAAAGAGGATGTCTGCCTGTATATCGGTATCCCGTTCTGTCCGACCCGCTGCGCGTACTGCAGTTTTGTCAGCCAGTCCGTAGAGAAGAGTATGGCGCTGATTCCCGGCTTTCTGACGGCGCTGGAGCAGGAACTGAAAGCGCTGGCGAAGCAGGTGGAGTCTTTGGGACTGCGGGTTGTTTCCGTTTACATGGGGGGCGGCACACCGACGACACTTTCCGCTCAGCAGCTTGACAGGCTGCTCGAAAAAACGGAAAAGCTCTTTGATCTCTCCGCCCTGCGGGAATGCACGGTGGAGGCGGGACGGCCGGATACCATCACCCCGGAAAAGCTCAGGGTGCTGCGTACGCATGGAGTCAACCGGATCAGTGTCAACCCGCAGACTATGTCGGACAGCGTCCTGGAAGCCATCGGCAGAAAACACAGTGCCGGGGATATCCTGCGGGCGCTGGAACAGGTCCGCCGAACGGGCGGATTTGATGTGAACATGGACCTGATCGCCGGTCTCCCGACGGACACCCCGGCGGGCTTTCGCGAAACGCTGGACACCGTGCTGAGACTGCGTCCGGAGAATATCACCGTGCATACCCTCAGTATCAAACGGGGAGCCAGGCTGCGCTTCGGCGAGGGGACACTGCCGGCGGATGAAGCGGTAGCGGAGATGCTGGACTACGCAAACAGAAGGCTGCGTGAAAGCGGATATCTGCCCTACTATCTCTACCGCCAGAAGAATATGTCCGGCGGGTTTGAAAATGTCGGGTGGACGATTCCCAATAAGGAAAATCTGTATAACATCTGTATTATGGAAGAGCTCTGCAGCATACTCGCTGCCGGGGCGGGCGGCTCCACGAAGCTGATCCGCCGCGACGGCGGGAAAAATGAGCGCCTGGTTTCCCCAAAATACCCGACCGAATATATCGGGGCAATCGACAGAATCTGCGCGGATAAGGACAGAATTACGGATTTTTACAGGCAGACGGAACAGGCTGACAGCGTTTGACGGAAGGAGAGAATCATGGCATACAGACTGGAAGAGATTAACTACAGGACGATTGCGGACCCGAAGGGGATGATCGAGGAAGCCGACGCACTCTATGCGAAGAAGGTGCAGGAGGCTGCCGAGCGGATTCTGGAGAATCAGAAGAGAAGCCCGATTGTCCTGCTGTCGGGGCCTTCCGGTTCCGGCAAGACGACGACCGCGATGAAGATCAGTGAAGCGCTGGAGAAGCGCGGAGTCCATACGCATTATGTCGGCATGGACGATTACTTCAAGACCGTCCGGCCTGAGACCGTGCCGCGGACGCCGGAAGGGGAGATGGATCTCGAATCCCCGCTCTGCCTGGATATGGAGCTGCTGAATCGGCATTTTACGGAGCTGGAGCAGGGAAAGCGCATTTATGTTCCGAAATATGAGTTTTCCAGGCAGATGCGCATTCAGGAGCCGTCCAAATCCATCAAGCTGAAAAAAGATGAGATCGTTGTCTTCGAGGGGATTCACGCCCTCAACGACATGATTACCAGTGTCCATCCAGAGGCATTTAAGCTCTATATCGCCTCCCGCAGCGACGTGACCTATGATGGCAAGGTGATGTTCAAGGGCAGCTGGTTCCGGCTGGTCCGGCGCACGGTGCGGGATTACAAGTTCCGCGGTGCGGATCCGGCGGACACGATTGCCATGTGGGGCAATGTCAGGCGCGGGGAACACAACAATATTACGCCCTTCCGGGATAAGGCGGACTTCCAGTTCGACACCTCTTTCCCCTATGAGCTGCCGGTCATGAATCAGACGGCTACAAAACTGTTTAAGACCATCCCTGAGGGGGTCGAGCGCTTTGAGGAGCTGCGGCAGGTTTTCCCGGCACTGCTGATGTTCGGCGATATTGATGAGTCTCTGGTGGCGGACGATGCCGTCATCCGGGAGTTCATCGGCGGCGGTATCTATGAGTACTGAGGGCGGCTGTTTCCCAAAACTGACGTTTTTCACAATTTCAGGAGAAAAAACGACGGATAATTTGCGAAATTTCGGCACTTTTTTGTCCAAAATTCATAGTCTTTCATATTGATTTTTCTCCGTGGTTTGTGATAAAATCGTAACGCTCTGAAGAAGGGCTCTCACTTCCTTTGTTTTTAAAAATTTTTAATTGGAGGAATACTCAATGATTAAAGTTGGTATCAATGGTTTCGGCCGCATCGGTTCCCTCGCGTTCCGCGCTGCGATCAAGTCCGACGATATCGAAGTCGTCGCGATCAATGCCCCCGGCCATCCCGCTTCCCACATCGCTTACTGCGTGAAGTACGATTCTGTCCACGGCCGTTTCGACGGTGAAGTCGTCGGCAACGATGAAGACAGCACCGTAACCGTTAACGGCAAGGTTGTCAAGGTTCTCTCTGACAAGACCTACCGTGACGCGACCCTCATTCCTTGGGGCGAGCTGGGTGTCGAGTATGTTCTGGAGTGCACCGGTGTTTACCTGGAGAAGTCCAAGGCTCAGGCTCACATTGATGCCGGCGCAAAGGTCGTCGTCATGTCCGGCCCCGCGAAGGACGACACCCCGATGTTCGTCTGCGGCGTCAACCTTGAGAAGTATACCGCTGATATGCAGTTTGTCTCCAACGCTTCCTGCACCACCAACTGCCTGGCTCCCATTACCAAGGTTGTCAATGACAACTTCGGCGTTGTCGAAGGCCTCATGACCACGGTTCACGCTTCCACCGCCACCCAGGCCATCGTCGACGGCTTCCCCAAGAAGAAGGATCTGCGCGGTGCCCGTTCCATCTACAACAACATCATCCCCTCCTCCACCGGCGCTGCGAAGGCTGTCGGCAAGGTCATCCCCGAGCTCAACGGCAAGCTCACCGGCATGTCCATGCGCGTTCCCACTCCCGACGTGTCCGTCGTTGACGTGACCTTCCGTCTCGAGAAGGCCGCCACCTATGACGAGATCTGCGCCGCCATGAAGGCCGCCGCCGAGGGCCCGATGAAGGGTGTTCTGGCGTATGTCGATGACGAGGTCGTTTCCTCCGACTTCCGCACCGATCCTCACACCTCCATCTTTGACGCGCGTGCCGGTATCGCCCTGAACGATCACTTTGTGAAGCTGGTCGCCTGGTACGACAACG
>JAFSLL010000009.1 GCA_017448455.1 Oscillospiraceae bacterium
ACCGAGAGAGAAGCCGAACAGAATGTTGTAATTTCCGGTGATCAGATAAATCAGGCTGCAGCCCAGCAGGCCCAGACCGACCACGCACATGCCCATAACGGAACCGCCGGAGAATGCGATGGAGAGCGCTTTGTTCATGCCGGACTCCATGGCCGCATTCGCGGTGCGCACGTTGGCACGGGTCGCAACCTTCATCCCGAAGAAGCCCGCAAGGATTGAGCACAGCGCTCCCAGCAGAAAGCACAGGGCAGTACCCCAGTTAATAAAGAATCCGATCAGCAAAAAGAGAACCACAATAAAGATCGCAAGAATCCGGTACTCCGACATCAGAAACGCATCGGCACCCTCGGCAATGGCGGAGGCAATCTCCTGCATCCGGGGAGTTCCTGCCGCTGCGCGTGATACATAACTTGCCTTATAACCGGCAAAGGCCAGGGCACAGACCGCCAGAACCGGAATGAACCACATTACACCACTCATGACTGCATCGCTCCTGTCATAAAATGATATACAAATGCGTTTCCGCATTTGATATTGTGAATTTTACACTATTTTGGAGAAAATAACAAGCCTTAATTCAGAACGGCTTTGTCAGAAATGACAAATTTATGCAGTTTAACCAATTCAGCAAAACAAAAAAGCGCAACAGCAGCGAAATAGACAAAAATCTTAAACTTTCTTAGGAATGACAATAAATCATTGAATATGGTTACAATATAATATATACTATGACAAAAGAAACTGATCATTTTCGAAATAATTACAATTTGGAAAAAATTTTTCTCAAAATTTTAAAAAATTACTTGCAATTTATTTCAAACAGTGGTATCTTATATGCACACAGCGGAAGAAAGGCGCAATCTTCCGCCGTTGGAGTAACAGTTTCGTAAATCATTTTTTGCGATAGAAGGAGAACAGACATGAAAGCAACATCTAAACTCATTTCTGTAGTTCTGATTCTTGCACTGTGCCTGAGCATGTTTACGGTTTCCGCTTTTGCGGCCGTTCCGGTAACAGGAGGAGATGCAAGCAAGGTCTTTGGCGGCTACCATCCCGGTGTGCGCCAGCCTGCGGTTGTCGATGATGCGGATGCGGACGATGCCCAGGCCGAGACTCCGGAAGAGTCTGCCGAGAAGGAAGAAGTCGTCGTGAAGGACGGCGTCACTGCGGTTGCCAGTGCTGGGGAGCTTCAGGCTGCTTTGGACGCGAAGGCCGCATCCATTCAGCTGACGGAGCAGATCGACTGGGTCGGCTCGCTGGAGCTTGATTACGATGTTACCATCGACCTCGGCGGTAAGGGCAAGGGAATTGCCTTCTCCGGTTCCGGTGATGCTGCGGTTCTCAGCTCTGCGAATGCAAGCCTCGTAAACGGTAATCTTTTTGTCAGCGGCGATGTTGCTGCAACGGATGCTGCTGATGCGGTTCCCGGGTTCGGCACGGTTGCTGCCGGCGTCGGTGAGGGTACTGTCTACCTGAACGGCGTTTACGTGAGCTTCTCAAACGATGGCGGCAATGCAATCTTTGGTCAGGGCGTCAGCCTTGGCAGTGGTGTGTTCAGCCAGGATGTCACTTCTTATTACGGGGAAGAGGCTGCTGCGGCCTATGACTTTGCCACGTTGGAGAACGGCATGTTCGATGTCACCGCGAAGGCTGCCGCTCCTGAGGTTCCTGATACTCAGGACAAGGATGAGAACGAGCCTGTTGAAGGTGCTGATGCGGCAAACGGTGAAGTCGTTTCCGTGACCGGCGAGTACGGCGAGGGTGCGGATAAGATCGTTGTCATCGTGAGCGGCGCCAATATGCCGAAGGACCTCCGCGTTGATGTCAAGCCCATGGATGTCAGTGAAGTTGCCATTGGCGATGAAGAGGTTCTGTTTGTCGTTGACATTACGCTTTATGCGAAGAATGAAGATGGCGAGGAGTTCATCTATGAGCCTTCTGAAGATCCCAATGTCAAGGAAGTCAATGTGACCATCCGTCACCCGGCCCTTGGTAATGTTGAGGAAGGCGAAGCGGTCACCCTGTACCACATTGTAAATGAGCAGGCGGTTCCTGTAACCCCGACCGAGGAAATGGCTGGCCAGGATACCCTCGAATTCACGACAGACAGCTTTTCCCCCTATGCTGCTACCGTCGTTACGACAGGCAGCGATGGCGATGTCCATTATCGGGAAGTCAAAATCTTAGGTAATGAGATCTTTATCGTGGGTGAGGACATTGTCCTGAATTATACCGGCAACAAAGATCCCATTGCCGTGTCGATTGTCCCTTACGAGGACGCACTGAGCGGTGACTATGAAGTATATGAGCACGGGCTTCTATTGTCTGGCGGCGCTGCGGTAGGAGACGGTGATGAAGAATACACGGTCAAAGACGGTGTTCTCACAATCAAAGCCGATGCCACGAAAGCCGCACCTGAGGGGAAGTTCGGTATTGTTTTCTGGTATCAGGATCAGGGGACTATGGTCTACATGGTTCAGCCGATTATCCTGGTTAACGAGGACGGCGTTTTCGGTGTAGGCGATGACTTTACTCCAACAGATGAGGATTTTAAGGGTACAACGGGTATCTTTGACGCTGAGATGTGCGACTATGACTCTGTCCAGGTGAAGATGACCGGCGATTTGAAGAGTTTCAAAATCGAGAACGGCGATGTTGAAATTGAATATCCGGCTGACGGTAATATGAAGAAAATTCTCATGGATGGGAAAAAATACAACGCCAGCGAGTACTTCACGGTTGATGAATACTATGCTTCGGATCCGATGGGACATCAGTTTGTTGCAGGGAAGGTTTTGACCCTTAGCCAGAGCCTTATGAAGAAGATCGGTTTCCATGATGATGACAGTGTTAAATTTACGGTGGAAGCCGAGGGATCTGGGTCTTCGAGTTCGGGCGGAGGCGGAGAAGGCGGAGAAGGTGGCGAATCGGGCGATTCCACTTATACCGGCGAGTTCATCATCAACATTACCCCGGGCATCCGCGTTGCCGACGGTCTTGACGACTACATCAAGGGTAAGAATCTCTGGGTCAAGTTCCAGGCCTGTGCACCTATCGACTA
>JAFSLL010000084.1 GCA_017448455.1 Oscillospiraceae bacterium
TCTATCATCGTCTCAGTCCTCACCCCGGAGCGAATCGTCCTCGCCATACGCCCAGACAAACTCAACATCCTTAAGGGTCATCGTCAGCGTTTCCGGCTCCGGCTGACGCAGCGTGATGCGATATTCGGTACCGTCCAGCTCGCCGGTCACATCGGCGGTCAGCGTATTGCCCTCTATGGCATAGGTCCCCATGGCCCCGTCCGCGCCGATATACCAGGAGATCCTGCCGTCGGAGCGGATCTCCATGCTGCTGCCGAACTCCGCTGCGCCGGGAAAGACCTCGCTCAGAGTCTCCAAGTCGGTATCATCTGCAAGATGCCAAGACCCGACAATAGAATCCACAGACAGTTCCGGTTGCGCCGCATGCACGGAGGCAAAAATTTCGACGTCCTGCTCTGCCGTGGAAAGCGTCAGCGCAGCTGCGTCCTCTCCATTCAGCGCCAGCGTATAGATAACCCCGGGCTGCGGGCTTTTGATCACAGCGCTTCCGCAGTCCGAATAGTCCTCACCGGCTTTTTCCATAGCGAACACATCGAGCCTGAAAGAATCAATAGAAGTCGTCGGAAGCTCATCCCGGACAAAGCTGAATTCATAAACCGTCTGATCAGCTTCCACTCTGATCTGCTCGCAGGTCTTGCTGCCGAGCGTTTCGCCGTTTGCGGAATAGCTGACCGCGATACCATTCAGGTTTACCGCACTTTGATTTACGATGCGGACGGTCAATACAATTTCTTCCTCTTTTTCCGCGACCGTTGACGCTTGCTTTCCGGCCGCATCGCAGCCCGTCAGCATGGAAAGAATAATGACCGCCGTTAGAATAATCGATATTTTATGTTTCATTGGGTTACTGTTGAAATCCTTTCATTCATATTCATCTCTTTTTATAGACGATCAGTTCTGGCTCCGAGCCGTTTACACTGTAACTGCAAATCAGGATAAAGCCGGTATCCGCGACGACGCCGTAACAGATACCGAGGTCCGCGAATTCGATCTGCGCGCCGAGATAGATGTTTTTGTCGTTTAAGAGCTTCACTTTCTCCCCGCTGGGCATCGGATATTCCAGATTGACGTATTCACCGACCAGCTCGAAGAGACCGTCGATCGCGCCGATCCCATGGGCCGCCAGCAGAACGTTGATTTCGTCCAATAGTTTCTGCTTGAATTGCTGATATGCCTCCAAGCCTCCAAACTTGATATATTCCGCCGCAACACAGCGCCCGCCAAAGGGCGAGCCGCAGGTTTCCCGGCAGCCCATACAATTCTCTTTTGACGGGCAGTTTTCGCAGTTTGCTCCGCAATAGGTATTCATTCTATCTCCCCCTGTGCTTCTCCTTTTTCCTCTGCTGTTTCAGCGCGAATTGCCGTTCAGCCTCCGCCTGTTTTTGCTCCCGGCTTTTCAGTTTTCGTTCCTGCTTGTTTTGCTCCAACTGCATCTGCAGGGCCTGTTGTGACTTCGTTCCGATGCCGGTATGCTCCAACTGCTTTCTTGCGCTGCGTTGACGTCGCTTTGGGTTGTCTGCCGTCTGCCTGACGCCGGTTTCCACGGCGGGACTGAATTTCAACTCATAGTAGTGCTTGAGAATGAACTCCCACACCTCATAGTCCTTCGGCTCCGCACCGAAGGTGACCTTGCAAACAGACAGCTTTCCATCTTCGATGCGCTCAAACACTCCTACCCAGAAGGGATCATCGAAGTAGACTGTCAGTTTTGCTTCCATGGGTGAAGCTTCACGGTTTGGTTTTTCATGGAGATCTTGCCGACCTGATACCCGTATGCTTCCAGCTCCTTTTTGCTGTTCAAAAAGGCGTGGTCGATGGGGAAACCGCAAATTTGCCGTACCTCGTCAAAGGTCAACTCCGACGGGGCATTGGCTTTGATGTATTCCCAAAGCGGATCATATTTGCTCATGGCTCATCCCTCCAAGGCGCTCCACACGCGCGAAGGTTCTCTGACACCAGGCAAACAGAACAGAAAACGCCTGATCGAAATCAAATCCGCCCGGCAGCTCGGACAACTCCAGCACCCGCCGGTCTTCCGCTGAAACAGCTTCCTTGAGTTCCCCTTTGGCGAGGATAAAGTGGCCGCTTTCCAGATAGTATAGATTCTGCATCAGGAAAAACACTTCTTTGCAGATGCCGCGAAACGCCACGACATTCCTCTCTCTGTCCGCATGGATATAGCGATGGCAAAGCTCGTGATACAGATTCCCCAGGCTCAGCTTGACATAGTTGACTTCGTCCTCCTGTGTCGCAGGCGGAAGATAATCCGTCAATACGCCGAGTAGGTCTTTTGTCGTATGGCGCAGCTGACAGACCTCCAGGGGATTCCAACAAAACAACTCGTCTCTGCCGCAGATAAACCCGCAGGATCTCTCATAGAAACCGATCCTTTTCAAGATCTCCCGATACCAATCCATGTCCTGAACAGAAAGCCGATCCAGAATCACCATGACGTCAATATCGCTGTTTTCGTGAGCTTCTCCACGCAGGTAGCTGCCCTGAAGGCCAACGTAAAGCAGCCGCTCACCGAAGGCTGTCCGGCAGCTCGAAATCAGATCATTCAAATAACTGTCCAGATCAAACATCGTTTTGATACTCCTCTAATGTTCTGACCTCACAGCCCTTGTCCGCATAATACGCGAGCATTTCCGGCAGCTTTTTCAGATCGTAACTGGTGACGCAGTCAGAAATGACATGGACGCGGAAACCTGCTTTCGTCAAGTTGAAGCAGGTGGATTTCA
>JAFSLL010000085.1 GCA_017448455.1 Oscillospiraceae bacterium
ATCACCTGAGCTCCTCGAAGTGGTGGAACTTCGGTCGCAAGCAGGGCGGAATGTTCCTCCTTACGCCGTCGTTTGCAGATGCGGACAGCAACTGGTACCGCGGAACGGCGGATGCCATGGCTCAGAACCTCGAGTTCCTGAAGAACTCTCACGAGCCTTATGTAGTCATTACGTCCGGCGATTGTGTATATAAGCTGGACTATAATGAAGTTCTCGAGTATCATGTTAACAAGCGTGCCGACATCACTGTGGTCTGCAGAGAGATGCCGGAGAACGCAAATATTGAGCGCTACGGCACGATCAAGATGGATGAAGACGACCGGATTGAAGAAATGGAAGAGAAACCGATCGTCGCTCAGTCGAACATAATTTCATGCGGAATCTACATCATCCGCAGAAGGCAGCTGATCGAACTGCTGGAGAAGAGCAGAGAGGAGGGGCGGTTCGATTTTGTTCAGGATATCCTGATCCGGTACAGAGGAATCAAGAAGATTTACGGATACAGGATGAAGAATTACTGGAGCAACATTGCGTCAGTGGAAGATTATTTCAATACTAACATGGATTTTCTGCAAAAAGAAACCCGCGATTATTTCTTTAAACAGTATCCGGAAGTGCATTCTAAGGTCGCAGATCTTCCGCCGGCGAAATATAATGTTGGTGTAACTGTCAAAAATAGTTTATTGGCAAGCGGATGCATCGTGAATGGCACGGTTGAAAATTCTGTTCTCTTCCAGAAGGCCTATATCGGCAACAACTGTGTTATAAGAAATTCCCTTATTTTGAATGACGTTTACATCGGGGATAACACTTACATCGAGAACTGCATCGTAGAGAGTGGTGGCACCATTCAGGCTAATTCATACTACAAAGGAGAAAACGGAATCAAAATAGTTGTGGAAAAGGGTGAACGCTTTACCATGTAGAAATGGAGACGTTTATGGAAATTACAGATGTCAGAGTACGGAAAATCGCCAAGGAGGGCAAGCTGAAAGCAGTTGTTTCAATTACTCTCGCCAACGACTTCGTTGTACACGACATTAAAGTAATTGAAGGCGAAAAAGGGCTCTTTGTGGCAATGCCCAGTAAGAAATCAGCAGACGGCGAGTACAGAGATATAGCCCATCCCATTAATTCCGAAGCTAGAGCAACATTGGAAAATATGATCCTTGAATGTTATAACGCGACCGAATAGACAGAACAGACGAGCAGAATATTTCCAATAATGCTACTTAGAGAGGGAAGCGCGTTGCCGCTTCCCTTCTCTTTGTAAAAGTAAGAAAACAGATCAGGCAGCATGTGACAGCAGGGTAAGGAATGGATTCAGAATTTGTGATTATAGCAGGCCTGGGAAATCCGGGACGGCAATATGAGGGAACCCGGCATAATGTCGGATTCTCGGTGATTGATGAACTGGCGGAGCAGTCCGGACTGACACGGCCCGTCCTGTCCGGCAAAAGTATGCAGGCCAAAGGGCTGTTTGAGGGCAGGAAGGTGATCCTGATGAAGCCCCTGACCTACATGAACCTGTCAGGCGAGGCGGTCGGGGAAGCAGTCCGCTATTATAAAGCGGACCCGGAGACCTCTCTGATTGTGATTTCGGACGATGTCAACCTGCCCGAGGGAAAGCTGCGCCTGCGCGATAAAGGCAGCGCGGGCGGACACAACGGACTGAAAAGCATCATCGCCCATCTCGGCACTGACTGCTTTATGAGAGTGCGGGTCGGTGTCGGCGGAAAGCCCGACCCGGACGGTGATCTCGCGGCCCATGTTCTGGGACATTTTTCCAAAGAAAGTGCGCAGACTATGGCGGAGGCGGAGAAGCGCGCAGCCGAAGCGGTCCGCTGTATCCTGACGGACGGATTTGCCGCGGCACAGAACCGCTTCAACGGGTAACGGACGGTAACGGAAAGCACGCATGAAAGCACTGACCAGACCACTTTATCAATCGGAAGAATATCTGAAGGCAGTTCAGCTTATGAACGCACCCGGCGCGCCGGCCCTGCTCGCGGAGGGCTGCGCCGAGTCCCAGAAGCTGCACCTGATCTATGCCCTCTCGCAGGAGAGCGGGCTCACTTCCCATGCCCGGATGCGGCTGATTCTGACCCACGACGAACTCCGCGCCCGGAAAATCCGGGATGAGTACCAGTTTTATGACCGCAACACAGTGCTGTTCCCGGCCAAAGACCTGATCTTCTATCAGGCGGATTTAAAGAGCCGGGAGATTCAGATCGAGCGGCTGCGCTGCCTGCGGCGCCTGATCGAAGGCCGGCCGCTGACGGTCGTGACCACTTTTTCCGCCCTGATGACACCGCAGATTCCGCTGCGCGTCCTGAAGGACAACATTCTGCGGATTGAAAAGGGCGGCGAGCTGACGACGGAATTCTTCTCCCGCAGCCTTGTGGCCATGGGCTACGAAAAATGCATCCAGACCGAGACCCCCGGCCAGTTCTCGATCCGCGGAGACATTCTGGATGTCTTCGATCTGACGGAGGAGAACCCCTACCGCATCGAGCTGTGGGGAGATGAGGTGGAGTCCATCCGCAGCTTTGACGCCCTCACTCAGCGCTCCATGCAGATGCTGGAATCTGTCCGGATTTATCCCGCGACGGAGATGATTCTTCCGGCAGAGCGCGTGCGGGACGGCCTGGTGCGGATC
>JAFSLL010000086.1 GCA_017448455.1 Oscillospiraceae bacterium
GCAAGCTCGATTGCGGCGCTGTTCTCCTCATAGGCGCGGCAGAAGTCCCGCATTCTGCGGAGATTTCTGGGAGAGAAGCCCTTTGCGTCAGGGTAAGCGTTCTTCAGATACTCCGCGGCTGCGGTGACCGCGCTTTTATCCCGGCTGTCAGCAAGCAGCCGTCCGAGCGCGTGATACAGCTTCATCTGCGTCACGCCTTCGGCCATGATTGCGTCAATGGCCCGCAGAAGCTCGCTGCGGTCAATACTTTTCCTGACGTTCATCTTCTCCTCCTTCCCGGTGTTCACAGCCTTTTTCTTTCAAAGCAAAGGAAAATGCGGCTATGCTGCCGCGCTTTCCTTTGCTTTGAACTTACAATTCCATTGTTTGCTCAACTTTGATCCCGCCGCTGAGCGTTACGATGATTTTCTCTTTTGATACCACCCTGACTTCTTCCACCAGCTGGCGGACAACGCTCTCATCCCATTCCGCAAGTGCCGAGGCTCCCGTGTTCAGCAAATCAATTGCCTCATCGATTCGCCAGTTGAGAGCAGAATTTCTCTGCTGTGCTTCCAGAAGATTCGTTCGCCTTGCCTTGAGCCTTGCCAGTTCCGCGTTGATTGCTTTGAACTCTTCGGCTCGTTTCATGAAATCCTGATTGTTTCTGACCTCCTCGAACATCTCTTGAAACTTCTGCTCCTGTTCGACGATCAGGCGGTCTATATCGCCCACGCTTGCAGTCTCTCCGGTGATCGGGATCAGTTCCATTTTCATAGCGTCGCTGATCTGCTCCACCAGTTCCTTCTTTGAACTCATCACCGAGTTGATTGCGTTGAGGATCGCTTCCTGCAAGGGCTTTTCGTCAACTGTAGGCGAATTTTTACAATACTTCGTGCCATAGTCGATCCTGCTGATGCACCGCCATACGACACGGTGCTGTCCGTGATGCGTCCAGACACAGCGCCGATGGAGTGACCCGCATTCCCCACACACCAGGCGCTCACTGAGCGCATACTTTGCGCTGTAGCACGAGCGTCCGGTCGGCGCCTGCTTTTTACTCGGCGCTTTTCCGGCATTTCTTCTGGTCAGCTCTGCCTGCGCCGCGTGGAAGGTTTCTCTGCTGATGATTCCCTCATGGTTATCCTGAATCAGGTACATGGGGAGTTGTCCGATATTGCGAACCGTCTTTTTTTCGATACAGTCCGCGACGAAGGTTTTCTGCATCAGGACATCTCCGCAGTATTTTTCATTGGTAAGAATGTTACGGATCGTACCGGCCGTCCACTCCGACTTCCCAGCCGCGGTTAAGATGCCTTCTCCCTCAAGCCATTCTTTGATCAGGCGCAGGTTCTGGCCCGACAGGAACCGATCAAATATGCCCCGTACCACCTCCGCCTGTTCTTCTATGATTTGGGGCTTTCCATCTTCTCCCCGCTCATAGCCGTAAAATGTGTTGAAGTGGATGCTTGCTTTCCCCTCCCGCATAGCCTGCCGCTTTCCCCAACGGATATTCGCGCTCATGCTTTCGCTCTCCGCCTGCGCGAACGCTCCCATCATCGTGATCAGCATCTCGCTGTCGGATTCAAGGGTGTTGATATTCTCCTTCTCGAAGATCACGGCAATCCCCAGCGATTTGAGGACGCGGATATAATTGAGACAGTCCACCGTGTTTCTCGCAAAGCGTGAGATCGACTTGACAAGGACAAGGTCGATTTTCTTTTGTCTGCATTTTCGGATCATGCGAAGAAATTCCGGACGTTTCCTCGCTGACGTTCCGGTGATTCCTTCGTCAGCGAAAATCCCCGCCATCGTCCACTGCGGATTCTTCATGATTTTATCCGTATAATAGGTCTTTTGTGCCTCGTAGCTGGTCAACTGTTCCTCATCGTCTGTTGATACGCGGCAGTATGCCGCCACCCGAAGCTGGTGCCGGGCAGCATCCTCCTTTACCGCTTCCGGCTTTGCCGGTATAACAATTACTTTGGGAGATGCTTCCGCCACTTTCTTTAACCTCCCTCCAATACCTGCCCGTTTGTGAGTTCTATAAGAACCATTCCGTTCTGGCAAATCTGAATGGATGTTGCGATCTGATATAGACGCTCTTCATCGGACAATTCCTGTGTCCCGCCGTTTTCAAGCAGGTCGCGGATGCGCATACTCTGATAATTGACTTCCTCTCCTCATATCCTCTTGGACCACATACGAAAACGATCCATGGCGTCCCCCCTCCCGTTCTCTTTTACTGTAGCAAAGCAAAGCGATTTGCTCCACGAAAGAATTCTGAATAGACCTTAAGGAAACGCTAAAATATCAACGCATACGCCCTCTTAATCGGTACAGCTGTAGTTATTGACAAAAGTTGATAACTATATTATACTCTGACCGAAGGGGGAGGTTCACCGTGCCGAGGCCGTTTCGATGCAGAAGAATCGGGCAAATGCCTGTGTGCCGCAGTTTTTCTCCCGACGAGCAAATCGAATCCGAAACCGTTCGTATGACGCTGGATGAATATGAGGCGCTCCGGCTGTTGGACAGCGAGGGAC
>JAFSLL010000087.1 GCA_017448455.1 Oscillospiraceae bacterium
ATCACGCAGAACGTCAAAGATCTGCTGGCAAGCCGTGAGGTCGAGAACATCTTTGAGAATTCGGACTTCATTTATATGCTCAACCAGGCCGTGGGCGACCGCGCGATTCTGGCCAAGCAGCTGAATATTTCCCAGCACCAGCTTTCCTACGTCACGCATTCCGGCGAAGGCGAAGGGCTGCTGTTCTACGGGAATGTGATCCTGCCGTTTGTGGACAGGTTCCCGACCGATCTTGAGCTGTATCGTATCATGACGACTAAGCCCGGTGAGGTCGCGGAAGCAAGGGAGGCTGGCTGATGGCAAAGAAAATGAATTTCCGCAATGACATGCGGGAAGCGAAAACCGCAAAAGACAGCGTGGAAGAAGCCGAACGCCTGCCCACGGAAAAAGGTTATACCCGGACAAAGCGTAAGCTGAAAGGCACAAAGCCGAATGAGCAGACACTGCGGCACGGGAAGAAGCCGATTGAAAAGCCGAAACAGTCCGGGAAGCTGAAATCCGCGCTTGTCTCGCAGCAGCTGCATGAGCGGCTGGAACAGGCAGACCAGGACAACAATATCGGCGTGGAGGCAGTCAATCGCGGAACACAGACGGTGGAAGCCGGTGCAGCCGTTGCCAGAGATACTGTCGGCAAGGTGCGTAAGTATGGGGAAAAGCTCCATGATCGGGCAGTAAAGCCAGAAGTCAGTGCCGAAAAGGAAACGCTGCGGCATGTGCAGGAAGAAACCGTGGAAGGGGTAAAAACCACTGCTTCTGCCCGGACTGCGAAAGCCGGGGAAACTGCCGGAAAAGCAGCCAAAGGAGCCGAAAAGTCCAATGCTTTCTCACGCTTCATGCAGAGGCGGAACATCAAACAGGAATACGCGGCAGCGAAGACTGGAAGGAATGTCGGCAATGCGGCATCTCACGGTCTCGCTGTCACACCGACTTTGAAGGAGCGAGTGAGTAAGGTCTTTGCAAAGGCAGGAGGATTTGTGAAAAGCCATGCCGGAGGCATTGCCATCGGCGGGATCTTCATTTTTCTGTTGGTGTTCATCTTTACGCAGATGTCTTCCTGCTCGTCGATGATCGGCGGCTCCGGAGGGACGCTGCTGGGAAGCTCTTATACGGCAGAGGACGAGGATATCCGGGGTGCCAACAGCGACTATACCGCTATGGAGGATGCGCTGCGGAGCCAGATCAACAACATCGAATCCACGCATCCCGGCTATGACGAGTACCGCTACAACCTGGATGAGATCAACCACAATCCTTACGTTCTGACTTCTTACCTGACGGTTATGTATGAGGACTATACGCGGGCGGAAGTACAGACGGCGTTGCAGACTCTCTTTGACAAGCAATACGAGCTGACGCTTGAGGAAGAGGTCGAGACAAGGTATCGCACGGAAACCCGCACAGGGACAACGACGTACACAGACCCGGAGACCGGCGAGACAACCGAGGAAGAATATGAGTATGACGTTGAAGTTCCCTATGACTACTACATCCTGAATGTCACGCTGAAGAACAAGACGCTGGAAGCGGCGGTCTTCTCAGGCGGGATGGATGATGACCAGAGGGAACGCTACAATATCCTGCTTTCCACCTACGGGAATAGGCCATATCTCTTTGAGGGCGATATCTACGCCAATGTCACGCCGAGCAGCGAGTATCTGCATTATGACATACCGGGCGAAGCCCTGAGTGATGTCCGGTTTGCGCGGATGATCCAGGAGGCAGAGAAATATCTGGGGTATTCGTATGTATGGGGCGGTTCTTCCCCGTCCACGAGCTTTGACTGTTCCGGCTTTGTCTGCTGGGTAATCAACCACTGCGGCAACGGATGGAACTATGGCAGAACGACGGCGGAGGGACTGCGGCAGCAGCTTTCCATCATACCGGCAAGCGAGGCGAAACCCGGAGATATCATTTTCTTCCAGGGTACGTACAACACATCCGGCGCAAGCCATGTCGCGATCTATGTGGGCAACAATATGATGATCCACTGCGGAAATCCAATCCAGTACGCATCTATTGACACAGCTTACTGGCGGCAGCATTTCTACTGCTTCGGGAGATTACCGTAAGAATACAGGAGGGCTTATGACAAGGAAAAGAAAACGCCTCGAAGAGGAGCTGAAAAAGCTTCTTGAAAAGCAGGAAGAGGTAGCAGCAAGAATCCGGGAAACACAGGATCAGATCACTGAAGAGACCAATACGGAGATTCACGAAATGGTTCATAAGGCAAATATCACGCCTGAACAGCTGGCGGAAATCCTGACAGCCTTTAAGGGCGGTGCGAATCCCGGAAATATGAGTTATACCATGGCAGATGAGGAGGAAAAAGACCATGAGAATTAAGAGTATCCTGGCCGCCCTGCTGGCGGTTGTGATCAGTGCCGGAGCGTTCTGCGTTCCGGCTTTTGCTTATACCGGGGAAGACAGCGAACCTACCGTGCAGGATGCCGTCCCGGTTTCTTCGGAAGATACCGATACGGATGAACAGGAAGACGACGCTCCGGTAGTAACCCCGGAGGATGCCGAAGAGGCAGAAGGCAGCAAAGTTCATATCCGCACCGAGAATGGAACCATCATTTTCTCTTTCGATGATGAAGAAGATGGAGAGGAAACAAGACAGATCGGTATCGTCACTACCAACGGCGGCAGGCTGAATGTCCGTTCCGGCGGCGGGATGGATTATGAGATTCTGGATCAGCTGCTTCCGGGCGAACAGGTGGAAGTGATCGAGGACGAAGGCGACTGGGTAAAGATCATCGTCCCGGAAAAGACGGGCTATGTCTATAAGGAGTATCTGCGGATCATTGAACAGAACCAGAGCGGAAGCACGGGTATTGATATTCCGGAGGAATACCTGACGCTGTTTTTGCAGATGCTTTCCGGACAGAGTTCTTCCGGCAGCCTGCCTCTGACACCGGACGGGAATCTGACTCTGGTTGATGATGTGGGCAGCCCGACCGGAGAAGGAAAACAGTTCATCACGATGGTGACGCGATCCGGCAATTACTTCTATCTCGTCATCGACAGAGACGAAAAAGGCAATGAAAATGTCCATTTCCTGAACCAGGTCGATGAAGCTGATCTTTTCTCCCTGATGGATGAGGATGCGGCGGCAGCCATGAAAGAACAGCTTGCCGCGCAGGAATCAGAAAAGCAGCAGGAACAGCAGACCGTCACGCCTACAGAAACACCGGATACAGAAAAGGATAAAGAACAGGAACCGGAGCCGGAGCAGAAATCCAAAGCTCCCTATGTCCTTGGCCTGATCCTGCTGCTGGGCATTTGCGGCGTGGGCGGCGCGTTCTTCTTCATGAAGAATAAGAAGCAGCAGACAACTGTTACAGACAGCCCTGATCCCGATGCGGATTACCGTGAGGATGACGACGGCTATGATATCCCGGAGGAAGCTGAAGACGAGGAGGATTACGACGAAAGCGAGGATGAGTAATGCCGGAAGTCATGACAATCGAAGAACTGCGTGAACTGATCCGGACACTGCCCGACGACGTGATTATCCGTGTAGAGTTCATGAAGGAGGGTGAGGATGGCAGAGAAAAAGCAGAGGCAGTACAAGCTCCATGAGGTCTGCATCCGCCTTGCGGAGGGAACGACGCTGTATTCTACGGAACCGATGAGCACGTCGGACCGCGCCGTAGATGTGATGCGAAAGGAGCTGTCCCAGTACGACCGGGAAGTGCTCTGCGTCGTGAACCTCAATTCCAGGCTGAAACCCATCAATTTCAACATTGTCAGCGTAGGGACGATCAATCAGTCCCTCGCTGACATATCCAACATCTTCAAGAGCTGCCTGCTCAGTAATGCGTCCGGTCTATTGCTGATGCATAACCATCCGAGCGGAGACCCGGCGCCTTCACAAGAGGACATCGCTCTCACAAAACGGGTAATTGCGGCAGGTAAGCTCATGGGCGTAAGCTGTCTGGATCATGTGATCATCGGTGCGCAGAATGGAGCAACCTACAGTATGCGGGAAGAAAAAGTCGTGGATTTTGATCCCGCCAACTACGGCCTTGTGGCCGAGAATGGAGAACGAATCATGGAAGAACAGAAAAAGTACGACGGCAGTAAGAAGATCGAAGAGATCACCCTGCACTTCGGAAAGGGAACGGCAGAGCCGTTTACCTCGAAGGATGGCAAGGAAATGGTACGGATCACGATTCCCAATCAGGACCGCAGCGATCATACCCCGTGGGCGAGCTTCGTGCTCCCTGCCAAAGCAGTGCATGAGAACCAGTACGGGAAAGGCCTCTGGGCAAAGATTCCTGCGGACGGTACGACTACCGTTACAAAGCCGTATCTTGCCGGCCAGCAGGACGGAAAGAACATCTGGGAGAACGAAAAGAAGGCTGTGCCGAACAGGGAACTGAAAAGCATGGTGGAGTTCTACAAGACCCAGAGCCGTGATTCCGTCCTGGGACAGCTGGGAGACCAGAAGGCAGCAGCAAGAAAAGCGCCGGTAAAGAAGAATACCGGCCCGGAGCTGTAAGGCGCTAAACAAGGGCAGCCGCAAAGCTGCCCGATACATACGGAAAAATCGCTCTTTACTTTTACGCTCTCGAAATGTATAATCAAGAGCGAGAAAGTAAGGTGATGATATGACGCGATTTGATGTTTTAGACAATCTTGTAGAGAACGGAAACGGATATCTATGCACCTCTCAGGTGATTGATGCCGGTGTTTCAAAGCCGACACTGGCGGAATATGTCAGCCAGAGGAAGATGGAGCGGGTAGCGCAGGGCGTATACCTTGCTGAAGATGCCTGGCCGGATGAACTGTATCTTCTCTGCCTTTCAAACAGCCGCATTGTGTTCTCGCATGAAACGGCTCTGATGCTTCATGGCCTGATGGAGCGGGAACCCAAAATCACGAGCGTAACGGTAAAGGCCGGTTACAATGCGTCCCATCTTCGCCGGAAAGGAATCCGCGTCTATCAGGTAAAGCCGGATGTCTATGATCTGGGCATTATGGAAGTTCAGACAAGCTTTGGCAATACCGTGCGTGCTTATGATATGGATCGGACGATCTGCGATATACTTCGCTATAAGGATGCAATGGATGTGCAGGTTTTCCAGTATGCGATGAAGGAATATATGGGCAGTGCTCATAAGAACCTGAACCATCTGATGGCTTATGCAAAGAGGTTTCAGATTGAGTCTGCCGTGAGGACTTATACGGAGGTATTGTTATGATCAGTACGGCAACACAGCTGAAAGCAAAGGTCAGAAATCTTTCCGGCGGCGACAGCAAGAAAGCGCAGACTCTGATCCGCAATTTCATCATGGAGCGTTTCCTGGAAAGAATTGCCCTTTCTCAGTATAGGAATAATTTCATACTGAAGGGCGGCATGCTTGTGGCGGCAGTCGTCGGCCTGGATACCAGAGCGACCATGGACATTGATACGACGG
>JAFSLL010000088.1 GCA_017448455.1 Oscillospiraceae bacterium
CGTATTCGTAATCGTCGAATTCGGGTTCTTTCTTTTTGTCCTTCTTTTTTGCCACCGTTCCGCCTCCTTCCTGATGGGGTAGCAACAGTATAGCACAGCTTATGCGTGTTTACAAAAAGTTTTTATTTTCCATTTCAAAACAGTTCCGAAAAATGATCTCAGTTCTCCTATAAGTAGAGGGAGAAGTTGTTATTACGATCCTCTGCCCAGAGAAAAAAGTCAAAATATTTTTGTTCGGCTTCAAAAACAGTTCCGAAATTTGCTTTCCGTTCTCCTATAGGTAGAGGGAGAAGTTAGGAAACTGCCTTTCCCGTAAATAAAAAACTGGTGTCACTTTTTTGCCAGAAGAGAGGAGGCATCTGCCTATGCATCTGAACAAGCCGTAGCGAAGCCCTAAACAATATCGCCGGTCTAACCGGCAGAAAGGAATTTTTTATGAAAATCCAACACCAAATTCAAAATCAACGAGTGCAAAGAGCACGGAAAGGAGCCCTATGGAAGCGACGAAGATCCCGGCGTTTTCCCTGAGCCGACGGATCGGCTCAACCAACTATACCGTCCGGGCTCACTGTTCCGAGACGGAATCTAAAACATTTGAGGAGAAAATTTATCACATGATCAACAATGAAGAGTTGGCAATCGCCGAAGACTGTGGTATAATGCTCATACCACAAACGAGCCGCCAGTCTGAAAGGAGCGCCTAATGGCCATCAGACAGACGGAAGACAAAATCACAGCGTTGTACGAAAGACTATCCAGAGACGACGACCTGGCCGGGGATAGTAATTCGATCCAGACGCAAAAACGCTACCTCGAGTCCTATGCGGAACAAAATGGCTACACGAACATCGTCCATTATACGGACGATGGCTGGAGCGGGGGCAACTTCGATCGCCCGGATTGGAAACGTCTGATCCGGGATATTGAAGCGGGCCTCGTCGGCACGGTGCTGGTCAAGGACATGTCCCGCGTAGGACGTAATTATTTGCAGACCGGTTTTTACACCGAAATCTTTTTCCGCGAGCACGGCGTCCACTTCATCGCCATTGCCAACAACGTGGATAACGAGGATCAGAGCAGCAACGAGTTCGCCCCCTTCCTCAATATCATGAACGAGTGGTATTTGCGTGATCAGTCCCGAAAAGTCGCCGCGGCCTATAAGGTCAAGGGCAATTCCGGCAAGCCCACGACCAACAATGCGATCTATGGGTATAAGAAAGACCCGGAGGATAAGGATCACTGGTTGATCGACGAGGAGGCCGCCGCGGTAGTGAGGCGTATCTTCCGCCTTTCAGTAGAAGGGCATGGTCCTTATGACATATCAGCCATACTAACCGCAGAGAAAGTGGAATCGCCGGCCTATTATCTAGCAAAGCATGGACGAGGAACACACAAGAACCTGATTGATGAATCCCGGCCTTATGATTGGTATGGGGAGAGCGTCAAGGCTATCCTTGCCCACCCGGAATACATGGGGCATACAGTCAATTTCCGCACCTCCAAGAAGTCATACAAGGACAAACGCGTTAAAAACGATCCGGAAGATTGGCTCATTTTTGAGAATACACATGAAGCGATCGTGGATGAAGAGACCTGGCAGCTCGCGCAGAAAACGAAACGCGCCAAGCATCGGATAGACACGACCGGCGAAGCAAATCCCTTTACTGGCCTTGTCTTCTGCGCGGACTGCGGTGCGAAAATGTACAACCATCGTCAGTACAAATCCGGGACGGAGCCGGAAGACGGGAAGCTCATGGATTCCTACAACTGCTCGACCTATACGCTGACGATCGAACGCGCCGAGCGGCAGTGCTTTTCTCACAGTATATCGACAAAGGCGCTGAGAGCTTTGACGCTGGAGACGATCCGCACGGTCAGCAAATACGCGATCGAGAACGAGGAAGAGTTCATCCGCAAGGTACGCGAGGCGGCAGAAATCCGGCAGGATGAAGCGGCCAAGGATTTGAAGCGACGGATCAGCAAAGCGAAAAAGCGCCATGCGGAGTTGGAAACCATGATCAAGGCGCTGTACGAGTCCTTCCTACTGGGTAAGATCCCGGAAAAGCGCTTTGAAATGCTCTCCGCATCTTATGAGGCCGAGCAAGCTGAGTTGGATGAGATCATCGCGCAGGATCAGGCCAATCTGGATGTGTTCATGAGCGACAGCGCGCGGATCGACCAGTTCATGGTGCTGGCAAAGAAGTACCGGGATTTCGACGAGCTGACCACACCGATGATCAATGAGTTCATCGAAAAGATCCTCGTGCATCAGGTAACCCGCGATGAATACGGGGATCGCTGCCAGGAAGTGGAGATCTATCTGAACTTCATCGGCAATTTCCAAGTCCCGCCGGAAGAGCCCACACCGGAGGAATTGGCCGAGATCGAAGCGCAGAGGAAAAAGCGCGCCGCCAATCGCAGAAAGTATGAGCGCAAGAAAGAGCGCGAGAGGCTGATCGAGGAAGGGCAACTCATTCCCGGAGAGCCGTATCATCTGACCTGTAAATGCTGCGGCAAGCCTTTCGATTCAAAAAGTCCCAACGCCATGTTCTGCGGACCCAACTGCCGCGGAAAGTTTTACCGGCAGGAAGCCGCGGAGGACAGAAAGCGCGAGTGTGTATGCCCCATCTGTGGGAAAACGTTTGTCACGGTACAGTACAACGCCAAATACTGTAGTGACGAATGTCGCTACCAGGGGCAGCTTAAAAGGCAGGCCGCCAAGAAGGCGGAACAGCGCGCCGCAAAGAAAGCGGAGGCCGCTGTTGCCACCGCGGAAAAAGAAAACGCCGCAGAAGCCAAGCCCGAAGAAAGCAAAACCGCATAAGGAACGCCGAAAAGGGCGGACTGTGAGAACAGATCTCACGGGCCGCCCTTTTCGCATATCTCAACAAAATCTACTACATTATTTTAGGAGGAAAAACATGAATCTTATTACTAACAACACCACCAGCAAACCCATTATCATTGCCGTGGATCACGGTTATGGTCAGATAAAAACTGCCCATGCCGTGTTCAAAACCGGCGTGACGGCCTACGACAAGGAGCCCACCTTCAAAAGCAATATGCTCGTCTACCAGGATCGGTATTATATCATCGGGGACGAGCACAAGGAGTTCACCGCCGAGAAGATGAACGATCAGGATTATTATATCCTGACCCTCGCGGCCATCGGGATCGAGCTGCGACTGCGCGGGCTGACCTCTGCGCGCGTGTATCTCGCGGCAGGCCTGCCCCTCACCTGGGTCGGTGAGCAGAAGGATGCCTTCAAGGCCTATCTGCTTCAGAACAAGGAGGCGGATTTCAGCTTCCGGGGTGAGAGCTACCATGTGGAGTTTGTCGGCGCGGATATCTTCCCGCAGGGCTTCTCCGCCGTGGCGGATCGTCTGCGGGAGTTTCGCGGCGTCAACATGCTCTGTGACATTGGCAACGGCACCATGAACATCATGTATA
>JAFSLL010000089.1 GCA_017448455.1 Oscillospiraceae bacterium
AAATACTGCACCGGCGGATGCCCCGCCCTTTCAATGCTTTTTTCCGGCGATCAGTACGGACCTGATCCCACAAAATGCCTGTTCTTTGAAAATGGCTGGTATCAGAAATGCGTTGAAAAGATGGGTGACTGGCGAAACCTTGACAGCATATCGCCCCTAAGGGAACGGAGCCCTTCCGCCTCATTTCCGCGCTGATGCAGGCAACAGATATTGGAGAAACAAAAATATAAAATAATCTTTATTGAAAAGGAGACCAACTATGAAAACATTTCAGGATCTCTATGATGAAATCACAAAGGACGATGGACTGAAAAGGGCCTTCGTTGAGGCGCTGCGGACCGGCAAGGAGATGGAGTTTCTGCGTGAGCAGGGAGTCGATGGAACAAAAGAAGAGATCGAGGAGTTTCTTGCAGAAAAAGCAGCCGAAGAGAATCCTCTCGAACTCAGTGTTGAGAAACTTAAGTTGGTTGCGGGCGGCACGGAGTCCATTCTGACCCAGACTGTGCAGTGCCCTGATACCAACGAGTGCTCGAATACCTGTATCAGGGATTGCTGCTGAGTGACCTTCCTGATGTTTCAGCGATTGATCGATCAACAGCTTGAAAGGGTCAGGAACAGTCCGCAGGCCGGAATGCTCGGGGAAAAAGTCTATGAGAAACTTGAAGGTTCCCTGAAGCGTCTGACAGGTCTGATCACACAAAGTACTGAAGCACAGCTGATCGCGCGGGCGGCAGACAATCCGTTTGCCGCCGCGCTGCCTGCGCTGCTTACGGAAGAGGAGAAGGCGGATGCGCGTGACAGGCTGCTGCGTCAGCTTGAACGCGGAGAAATACAGTTGCCGCAGACGCTTGCCGACGTGCTTGACCTGCAGCTGAAGAACAAAACGGACGCTTTCCTTGAGGCGGTAGCCCGTATGGCAGATGATCGCGACGCGATCTGCGCTGCGCTGTTGGACGGAAGAAAGTACCGCACGATTGACGATGTTACGCTTTCGGCCGGAGACACCCATGATCGCGGCAGAAGCGTGACAGTCTTTCACACAGACGCGGGGAAGCTTGTCTATAAGCCGCATGATATGCGGCTGGATGGTCAGCTGTATTTGTTTGCGGAATGCTTTTTCAGTGAATTCGTGGGAATACCTCGCTCCATCGCTTTCGGAGACCGCTACGGCGTTTGCGAATTCATTGAAAAACGAAGGGCCGAGGGATACGAAGAAGCGGAGCGCTTCTGGTATGCGCTCGGCGGTCTGACGGCTTTTGTGAAGCTTCTGAGGAGCACTGATCTGCATTACCAGAACATCCTCTGCTGCGGAGCAAAACCGTATATCATCGATCTTGAGACCATCATATCACCTGTCTCATCCGAACAGACAGAATATGAACAGTCCACACAGACAAGAAAACACCTTCTGCGTACGCCCAGAGCTTCATTGATCATGCCCGGCAGGATCAATGAGCAGGAATTCAGTGTTCTGATGAATGTGGGAGAAGATGGGATAGCTCCCGTTGTGGACGGGGAGATTGTTTCCGTCCGACGTTATCTGGATGTATTTAAGGATGGATATCAGACTGCCTATACCCGCATTTTGGAGAACAAAGCAGAGATCGAAAAAGCGGTGCGCCTGTTTGACCCGGATGCGAAAGTGAGACTCGTTCTGCGCCCGACCCGGGGATATTGGGAGATGCTGAAAAAGCTGTACCATCACACGGCGCTTGCTTCCCGGGAGAACCGAGAGCAGAACATGGAAACGCTCAGAGCGCTCCTGCGCGACTGCAGCAATACCATATCCGACCGGGTGGTCGACAGCGAGATTATGCAGATGCGGCGGGGCGATGTGCCGTATTTTTACACGCACGCGGGCAGTCTGTCCCTGTATGGGGAAGGAGAGGAACTGGTCGAAAACAGGTTCAGCGTATCTGCGATTAGCCAGGTGCTGGATACACTCCATGCGATGGATGAGAGGGACAGAGCATTTGATCTTGCCTATATCGATCGTTCGATCCGGCAATATCCCGAGTCTTCGCAAGGACGGAGCAATGGTAGCCCGTTCCGCAGGGAGGAGAAATATGCTCCCATCCGCGCGGAAGAGGCGTCAGAAGAAGCGGCACGGATATTCAGGGAAATGTATGCCCTGCGGATACTGACACCCGACGGAAAACCTCGATGGGGATATGTAAGCAATATCAGTCAGGCATTCAGCTTCAGCGATCACAGCCACTTCAACGGGCTTACGGGGATAGCCGTTTTTGCTTCAGCCTGCGCAGCCGTTCTTCCCGATGAGTCGATTCGTGAAATGGCGGAAGAGCTGAGGCGGGAAGCAAATAGTGAGATCAAAGATTTCTGCTGCATCCTGAGGACCCACGATGCTCTTAGGGAAGGAACCGTCCCCGTCGGAGAAGCAAGTGGCCTTGCCGGAGTACTGACCGGTATTGCCCTGATGAAGCGATTCTCCGGCAGCACCGCGGAGGCGATCTGCGGGGACGTATTGGAGCTGCTTGAAAAAACAGATCTGTCAAAATGCAGCATGCCGGACAGGATAAACGGTCTGGCAGGGCTCGTTTCAGCAATGTGCAGATTTGAGGAATACCATGGATTCAAGGCGGTAATCGGCGCGGCGGCCGACCGTCTCCTCGAACTGAAGACTCTCGTTTACAGAGAAGATATCCTGTGGAAGACCATGGATGGTATTCCGCGTCCGCTCAGCGGTGCAGGTCACGGGATGACGGGCATCGCCGAGGCTCTCATCTCAGCTGCCGCCTTGCTCGGCGATGCCCGATATCTTCCGTCCGCAGCCGATGCGCTTGACTATGAGCTGAAAATGTACCGGCGCTACTCTGAAAGGTTCGGAACATGGGCCGATCTGCGGGATATGCCGCCGAAAACATACATGCATGGCTATTGCTCGGGCGCACCCGGCGCAGGGATCATGCTCTCACGCATCATGAAACATGACAGCGGCCAGACCGTGCGGACACTGACGGACTGTGTATGCAAAAGCGTCGACACGCTGCCGCTGAATCATACCGACCACCTCTGCTGTGGAAACGCGGCTATTGTCGAGTACTATCTGTCAACCGGGAACACGGCTGCGGCCGGAGGCGTGCTTGCGACCATGTACGCGCACAGGCAGCGCTTCGGCAGCTACAGGGATCCGTCCGGCCGTGCGAACAGAAGCATCACAGCCTCGCTTTTCAACGGCATGAGCGGTATAGGATACGAGATGCTGCGATATGCTTATCCGGACAAGATACCATCTATACTGTGAGGCAACTATGTATTACCGTCTGACTGATGATACAGCTCTCAGAAGCTGGACCGATATCGGCTTTGCCTGCATACGGAAAGGGAGCCGCAGGGCGTATCCTTTAACAGAGAGACAGGCTGCGGCCTTTCTTCAGTGCGATGGACTGCATGATATCGACGCGGATGCGACAGTCATGCTTTCCGTACTCAGAAAGCTGGTAGAACCATGTGAGAAAGGCCGGCTGCCGTCGGAATGGTCTTCTTATAGGAAGTACGAAAACCCCTGTTTTCCCATGATGAACATCATGCTCACGGGTAAGTGCAACTTCAACTGCCTGCACTGTTTTAACGCCGCGGACAACACTGCGCTGATGACGGAATGGTCCTTTGACGACGTTTGTTCCCTGTTCGATGAGGCGCGGGACTGCGGCGTTATGGGCTTTACAATCACAGGTGGCGAACCGATGATGCATGACCGTTTTTTGGACATCATTCGCGAGATTTATAAGCGGGATATGACTGTTTTCGCCGTCAATACGAACGGCTGGTTCATCACGAAGGAAATACTGGATGAACTGAAAGCCATAGGCTGCACCCCTGTGTTCAAGATTTCCTTTGACGGCATCGGGACCCACGACTGGATGCGCAGACGAGAAGGCGCGGAAAGATA
The DNA here is from genome assembly GCA_017448455.1 of Oscillospiraceae bacterium. GTDB lineage: Bacteria > Bacillota > Clostridia > Oscillospirales > Oscillospiraceae > Limivicinus. The sequence continues at coordinate 3,914 of JAFSLL010000089.1, forward strand.
CGCCCTCGATTCGATGAGGCTGTGTCTTGAAAATGGTTTCAGAGTCCTATCCAACACGCAGGTGAACCGCAGAAATCTCCATACAATCATGCCAACGGTAAAGCTGCTTGACAGCATCGGCGTGCAGGAAATGCGCATCATACGTACGTCGGAGGCTCCGCGCTGGCTGGATAACGCCTCCGATGCTTGTCTCAGCATGGAGGAATACTACTCGTCTATGCTGGAGTGCGCCGCAGAATACGCACACAGTGGCATGGAGATGGATCTGGAGATATGGCAGTATATCGGTTTGCGTCCCAGAGAGCGCTGCTATTATCTGAAACCGGTCAGGTTCGCTGCCGGTGAATACCGGGAGAGCGGAAACTGCTGCAACTGTACGCATTCCATGACCGCGATAACCTCCGATGGAGAGATCCTGCCGTGCAACCAGATGTCCGGCTATTTTCTCAGACACGGGATGAGTTTCGGCAACGTGCGACGTACGCCGCTTGTGGAACTGTTGAACAACAACGAATACCTGCGGATCTCGAATATGACTGCAGGAGACCTTAGCGGCAGCGGTGGTAAATGCACAAGTTGCCCATATTTTCAGGTCTGCGGAGGCGGATGCAGAGCCCTGGGAGTGCTTGGCGCCGGTGATAAGGGCGATTTTTCGCACGAAGATGTGTTTAAATGCTATTTCTTCGAGAACGGCTGGTATCAGAAAGTAACTCAGGCTCTGTCCGGCTGGAAGAACCTCAGCGAGATCAGTATTTCCGGCCTCAATCAAAAGGAGGCTTAAAAGAAGCAAGTGGAAAACATTTTACCGCGTTCCCACATTGATGCAGGCAGCAGATGTAGGAGAGGTAAAGTCGTAAAAGGAGGCAGGATTTTGGACGTGCAGACGAGTTGGCAACGCCCAAGAAGGAATAAAAAAGTCTGCGTTTTTGTGGGCAGGAGGATATTATGATTTCATTAAGAGGACCAAAGCTGAAAATTTTCGCCGCAGTACTGGCGGTAATCGCCCTTGCGGCGGGAGTTTATCTCACCTTTTTCCGCTCGCAGGGCTTTGTGAAAACTACGGGAACCATCGTGTCGCTGCGAGAAGACAGCAGCGACGACAGCTCGGTATACTATCCCACTGTGGAGTACAGCGTGGATGGAAAGACCTATACAGGCGAGCTGGACACCGGCAGCGGCTCCTATAAGGTCGGCAAGACCATCCCCGTTCTGTACGATCCCAATGACCCGGTGGTCGTTCACGACGGAAGCGGCGTGGGAATTTATTTCATAGCCGTGGGCGCGGTGATCCTCCTGATGATCGTCTTCTTGACAGTCAAGCAGAAGACGTCCGTCAATAAACTTAAGGAACGCCAGGGAGAAATCCAATATCTCCCATCGGAGAAGGGTGAGGAACGAGAGTTATACTTTATCACCGACCTTGGAACACCCAAATTTGGTCATCGCATCGAGGACAAAGACCGCAGAGTGCTTTATGAAGCCAAGATGACAAAGTTCACGTTACTTTCCGCATATGTGTTTGACTTTATTGATCATGAGAAAAACCAGACAACCCATCATCTGATTGGCCACACAGAGGAGATGGACTGGAATTCCATCCTGATCGACAATCATAATACATTTACACTGGACGGAATGGATGTGTGGAAGCACTTAAGATCCATAGGAGTCACCATTGACGCACGCTTTGGCAAAGCGGAAGGAATTATGCCCAGTTATGATATCAGGAAAGACGGCGAGCATCTGGCCTATGCGGAGAATACCAGCCACTTTGTCCACGAGGAGGATGCCGAGCAGCATAAGGTTGCGAGCAAAATCCCGAATCCCATGTTCTTCCGTGTTTTTACCGATGAAAAGAATCTTGACCTGCTATTTATGATTTTAGTGGCCATTGCCCGCAGCGGAGCAACTGATGAGCGCGGGGGAAGCCGCCGTATGCTGCTTAATACTGTCAAGGGCGAATGATCGGATATAACAGAGTATTGGAGGAACAGAAGAGATGGAACAGCCGGAGAACAAAGTAATCCGCAACAACAAAAGAACAGTTGTGATTGCGGTCATAATCCTGGTCGCGATCATAGCGGCAATAGCGGCAGGGGTTATCCTCTCAAAGCGGTCAGCAAAAAGCACACCGCTGTCCAACTGCTGGTCACCTGATTCAACGGCTGCGCAAAGCTTAAGAGATTATGTAAAACAGGTGACCGATCCGAAGAATGAAGCCGACTTCATTCCCGAGAAAGACCGTATTGCAGTATTTGATATGGACGGGACGCTGACCTGCGAGACGTACTATACCTATTACGATACGATGATGTTCATCGAATATTGTTTGGTCGATCATCCGGAACGGGTATCGGACGAACTGAAGCAGATAGCCGCCTCCATCAGACCCGGATATACAGCGGATGAGAACCTGGCAAGAAACTTTGCGAAAGCGTACGCAGGAATGACCATGGAGGAGTTCTATGAGTACGTAGTCGAGTTTGGACAGAAGCATACGGCAAGCTTTGACAACATGCGGTATATCGACAACGCCTATCTTCCGATGGTGGAGTTGGTTCAATATCTGTATGAAAATGGCTTCACAATTTATGTGATCAGCGGTACCGAGCGGACCACTACCAGGGCGATTATCGCTAATTCTCCTTACAGGGATTACGTCACACCCAACCATGTGATAGGTACAGATTTCGAAGTCAAACAGGTGGGATACGAATCTGTCTCGTCGAATATGGATTTCAAATATGAGAACGGTGATGAGCTGATCATTACCGGAGGTTTTATCCAGAAGAACCTTAACGGTAATAAATCCATCTATGTCGAAAGAGAGATCGGTCAGCGGCCGGTCCTGGCATTTGGCAACAGCGGTAGTGATACCAGCATGATGAATTATACGATCGACAGCAGGAATCCGTATCCTGCGCAGGCGTATATGATCGTTGCGGATGATGATATCCGGGAATGGGGCACTCAGGATTGGGAGACAAAGTCTGCGGATTACGCTGCAAAGGGATTTATCCCGATCTCCATGAAAAAAGACTTTGCCCGGATCTACGCAGACGGTATTACCAAGGCCGAACAGCAGTATCTGGAGCCTGAAGCATATACCGCTCTGGATTACAGCATAGCGGACAATTGGGCATACTTTGAAATGGGTGAGGACCGGGATGTCGATGTCTTCCTGATTTGTCCGACTGTGGACACAAGAAGCGAAACAAACTCTTTTGATCTCAATGACAAACTCAAAAGTAATTTCATCTATGCTCTCGATCTGGAAAAGGGTATATACGAGGAAACAGGGCGTCTGTTTTCTCCGTATTATCGTCAGATGTCGATCAACGCATACAGTCTGCCGGGGGCAGAGCGGGATAAGGCCAGGCAGGTCGCCTATGAGGATATTTCCGCCGCCTTCCGCTGGTA
>JAFSLL010000090.1 GCA_017448455.1 Oscillospiraceae bacterium
ACGCAAGTAAAAGATCGGCCTAGCTAAAGCGCAAAGCGCAAAAAGAAAGCAAACACGAAGTGATTGAAATCGAGATTGTTGTTTGTGACGAGCCAGGCGCATAAAGCACAGAGCCTGCTACTCCGTGAGTGGAGAAGCAGAAGGAATGGCTGGAGGATACCGTCATTCAGGCGATCAAAGAGTTCTTGGATGAACCGGGTACTGTGGATGCGGTCATCGAGCTTGTGATGGATTTGCAGGGGCGCGGCAGCCTCAGCCTGCCAGCCTTTGAGAAGCAGCTCAGCGAGACGAAAACCGCTATAGATAATCTTCTGAACGCCATCCAGCAGGGAATCCTGACAAAATCCACAAAGGAGCGACTGGAGCAGTTGGAAGCCTCGCGGGACGAGCTGGAACAGAAGATTGCCTTGGAGAAGATGGCCAAGCCCAGGATGTCCGAGGACTTCATTCGCTTTTGGCTCAAGCGTTTCCAACACCTGGACACGACCAAGCTGGAGCACCGGAAGATGCTGATCGGCACCTTTGTCAACGCGATCTACCTCTACGACGATAAAGCCGTCATCGCACTCAACTACAAGGACGGGACTAAAACTGTGAATTTTAACGACATGGAGTGCGCGCTCTCTCAGCGCGCCTCCATCCCCGGTTCGGATTTGGAAATCTTATCTCCACCACGTCAGTACACAGGCTATGATACAATAGTCTGTGTATTTTTTCCCTTTCTGCCTGGAACCCATTGAAATAAAACAGCGAGAGAGGTGCGTGCAATCCTGCATCAACCCGTCTCGCTGTTTTGTCTATTCTGTTTTAGCCGTTATACGCAGATTGCTTTCTGAATGATTTTAGAGAATACCGGACTTGATGGTGTCTACTTCAGCCAGAATCCAGTCGCAGACGGCATCCAGGCCTTCACCGGTTTTTGCGCTGATCGGGAAGAAAACGGCATTTGGATTCAAAGCAAGTATGGATGATTTTGCCTTTTCCGGATTGAAGTCAAAATAATCCAACGTGTCAATCTTATTGATTAGCACCACGTCGCTGACCTGGTACATCAGCGGATACTTCAGAGGCTTGTCGTCACCCTCCGGAACAGAGAGAATGGTCACGTTCTTATGCGCGCCGGTGTCAAATTCAGCCGGGCAGACCAGATTGCCGATATTCTCGAGGATCAGCAGGTCGAGGCCTTTTGTGTCATATTCAACAAGCGCACGAGCGGTCATATCGGCATCAATATGGCAGAGACCGCCGTTATGAATCTGGAGGGAACGGACACCCGTCAGATCCGCCACACGCTGTGCGTCGAGGCTGCTCTCTATATCCACATCCATTTCACCGATGTTCAGTCGGCCTTTCAGGCGGTTTATGAGAGCGACCAGCGTGGTGGTTTTCCCACTGCCCGGGGAAGACATGAAGTTCAGGAACAGCGTTCCCTGTTCCGTGAGGTTTTTGCGGATGATTTCTGCCGATCGGTCATTCTGAGCAAAAACGGATTGATTGATGGTTATTACTCTGACTTCACTCATTTGTATTCCACTCCTTCACCTTGCTGACCAGAGCGTCAGCAAGCTCCTGCACACCCTCGCCGGTTTTGGCGGAGATATAGAAGATCTCAATTTTCGGATTCCGAAGCCGCGCGTCCCGCTCAACCCGTGCCTTATCAAAATCAAAAACGGGCAGGGTGTCAATTTTGTTGATAACAAGAATATCGCTGGTTTCATACATCAGCGGATATTTCGCCGGTTTGTCGTCCCCTTCCGGGACGGACAGAATCGTCATGTTGATGGCAGCCCCGGTGTCGAATTCCGCAGGGCAGACCAGGTTCCCGATGTTCTCGAGAACGATCAGCTCGGCACCCTCCATTCCCAGTGCGGCGATACCCTGACGGGTCATGTCGGCGTCCAGATGGCACATGCCGCCTGTGTGCAGCTGGACTGTCGGCACGCCTGCCTTCAGCATGGTGTCCGCGTCAACCGCGCTGTCGATGTCCGCCTCCATCACACCCCAGCGCAGCCGTCCGGCAAAGGCCTGGTTCAGCGCAAGGAGCGTTGTGGTTTTTCCGCTGCCGGGCGACGACATCAGATTCAGCAGGCAGGTCCCCCTGCTGCGGAGTTCCTCCCGGAGGTTTTGCGCATCCTGATCGTTATCCTCCAAGACCGATTCTTTCAAAGCAATTATTTTGATTTTATCCATCGTGTTTCTCCTTGCTCAGTAGTCTTATTCCAGATTATAAGAAGGAACATACAAAATTTCAATTGTTTTTTGATAAAAAACAGGGTACAGGTCGGTGGCCTGATGAAGGTGACGCCGGTTATAAAGGAAATCAACGCACAGCAGAAATAGAATCTTGCAGTATGAGATAAAAACAGGTATAATATACAAAAAGGAAAGAACCGAGGCGATTCGGTTCTTTTCCTATATTCCAGGCTCTGTAACGATTACTCATCAGAAACGTATCAGAAAAGATAGGGGTACACGTGTCAGGAATCACGTGGAATTATATAAGTCTGGAAGAAAACCTGTTGAGGACAGGGTTCTTCCGTTTTTCCTCATAGGATCAGGAGTGATCATGAAAAGCAGCAGACAGACAAACTTGATGAACAGGATCGCGGAAGGGATCGTCCGTTCGCGGTTCGTCATTCTGCTGCTTTTTATCCTGGCAGGTGTATATTGTGCTCTTTCTGTCGGCAAGGTCCGGGTCAGCTCGGATCTTACCGCTTTTTTGCCTTCAGACACCGAAACACGGCGTGGGTTGACCATCATGCAGGAGGAGTTTACGACCTATGCCTCGGCAGAGGTTATGGTCTCCAACATTCCCTTTGAAACGGCGGAGCGTCTCGCACGGCAGATTGTCGAAATCCCCGTTGTCTCCGATGTCCTGTTTGACGATTCCCCGTCTCACTACCGCAATGCGGCAGCGCTTTTTTCCGTTTCGTTCAAGGGCACAGGCGGGGACGGCTATTCCGACGAGGGAGAAGATCCTGCCGTGCTTGCAGGCATGCAGGAAATTCGACAGATGCTGGAGTCCTACGATACCTATTATTACACAAACATCGGCGTAAATTATTTCGCCCAGCTTGCCAGAGAGATGGTCAGTGTGATCCTCATTGCCAGTCTGGTGGTTGTTGCGATTCTGCTCTTTACGTCCCGCAGCTATTTTGAAGTTGTGATCTTTTTCATTGTCTTCGTTTTTGCGGCTTTGCTCAACATGGGCACCAACTACTGGTTTGGAGAAATCTCTTCGATTACCAACTCCATTGCGATCATTCTGCAGCTCGCCCTCGCCATCGACTACGCCATTATTTTCGCGCACCGCTATCAGGACGAGGTCGCTGTCCGGGCTACGGAACGGGAAGCGCTGACGGAAGCGCTCGCAAAGTCAATCATCGAGATTTCCGCGTCCAGCCTCACTACCATCTCCGGGCTGGTTGCGCTGATGTTGATGCAGTTCAAGCTGGGATATGACCTGGGCATCGTGCTTGCCAAATCCATCGTCTGCAGCATGCTTACCGTCTTTCTGCTGATGCCGGGGCTGATCATGTTTTTCCCGAAAGCGATCCGCAGAACCGCGCACAAGTCGCTGATCCCGAATATCAGCGGCTGGGGAAGATTTCTGATGAAGTCCGGCAACTGCTTTGTATGGGTCTTCCTGCTGCTTCTTCCGGCGGCCCTGTTCTGCTCGCGCCGTGTCAATTACGCGTTCAGTGAGAGCTCTGTTTCGGAGATTATTTATTCCGAACGCCGGGCGGCCATGCATAAGATCCACGACAGCTTTGCTCCGTCCACTTATGTCGCGCTTCTGGTGCCGGCGGAGGATTTTGAAGCGGAAAAAGCCATTCTTCAGGAAGCCGAAGCGCTGGCAGGCATCAAAACGGCGACCGGGCTTGCCAACATTGAAATTGAAGACGGACACATGTTGACGGACCGATATACGCCGCGCATGTTCTCCGAGCTGCTGGATATTTCTTACGAAGAAGCAGCTCTGCTTTACCAGGCCTACGGGATCCGAAACGAACAGTACCAGGCGGTCTTTGGCGTGACGGAACGCTATGAAGTGCCGCTTGTCGACATGTTCCTCTTCCTGTTTGACATGACAGACAAAGGGGTAGTGGAACTGGAAGGAGAGCGGGCGGAGATCGTAACCGAGCTGCGGGATACGTTGGAGCGTGGCATCCGCCAGCTCCGTGGAGAGAGATGGAACCGGCTGGTCTTCAGCTCCTCTCTTCCGGTTGAGGGAAAGGAAAGCGTAGCTCTGGTCGAAACACTCCGTGAACTCGCGGAGCGTTATTACGGAAAAGATAAGGTTCTCGTGGTTGGCGACATCACCAGCGCCCGTGACCTCACTGCCTCATACACCGGTGACTCTGCGCTGATCAGCCTCCTTACCATTGCTTTTGTCTACACGATTCTGCTTTGCACTTTCCGCACGTTTGTGGGCTCGGCGATTCTGGTGTTTGTCATTCAGGGCAGTATCTGGATCAATTTCTCGTTCCCGTACCTGACCGGCGCCAGCCCGATCTTCGTGACGAACATGATTGTTTCCGCCATTCAGATGGGTGCGACCATCGATTATGCCATTGTCCTGATGAACCGTTATCTGGTTCAGAAGCGGAGCCTGCCGAAAAAAGAGGCCATGGTGGAAGCTGTGCGGGAGAGCTTCCCGACGGTCATGACTTCCGGGTCGATTATGACCCTGGCCGGACTGCTGATCGCCTATCGGGTAAGCGATGTCTATGTCGGGCATATCGGGCTCGGGGTCGGACGGGGCGCCCTGATTTCTGTCATTCTTGTCCTGACGGTTCTCCCCCAGCTCCTTGTTTTGCTGGACAGTGCCGTAGAAGCCACCACGATTCGGATACGTCTTCGCGACGGGGAGGAAGCAGAATGAAGCGCGTCGTCTCCATATTCCTCTGTATCGTTTTCATCTTCACACTCTCCGTCACATCCTTTGCCGAGGAGAATAATGCGGAGGATTCCGCGCCGGTTTCCATCCGCACACGGGAGGAGTTTCTGCGCTTCGCGATCAGCTGCGCGTCCGATCTCGCTTCCCGGGACAAGACCTTTGTACTGGAAGCGGATATCGATCTGTCGGGGGCAGACTTTTATCCGGTTCCCTATTTTGCGGGGAATTTTGACGGACAGGGACATACCGTATCCGGCCTGCTTTTTAACAGGGACGGATCGCGTCAGGGCCTGTTTCGTGTAATCGCGGAAAGCGGCGTGGTTCAGAATCTCAAAGTGAGCGGCTCGGTCACGCCGGGCGGAACAGCCGCCTGCATCGGAGGCATCGCCGGAGAAAACCGGGGGATGATCACCGACTGCAGTTTTGAAGGCACGGTTTCCGGCATTGAGAATGTCGGCGGCATTGTCGGTCTGAACACAGCCGGCGGAACGGTTTCCCGCTGTGTTTTCTCCGGATCGCTGACTGCGGAACACCAGGCTGGCGGGATTGCTGGCCGCAGCGACGGAACTGTCAGCACCAGTGTCAACAGGGGAGCTGTCAATACCGTCGCCATTGTTCCGCATGAGGATACGGGCAGACTGCTGGAAAGGCGTTTTGACCTGGCGCAGCTGACGGAGGATGAGTTCCTGAACCTGACCAATATCGGCGGGATTGTCGGAGACAGCACGGGGATCATTGACCGCTGCCGGAATGCGGGTGCCGTCGGCTATCGAAGTACCGGTTACAATGTCGGTGGGATCGCGGGGAAGAGCAGCGGGTTTGTAAACGCATGCCGCAATACGGGCTCGATCAACGGACGCCGGGATGTCGGCGGCATTGTCGGCCAGCTGATTCCCTTCTCCGACTGGGACCTGAGTTCCGGCAAGCTCGACGCGCTCTCCCTGCAGATCGCGATTCTGAACGGGCAGCTTGCGGGTATGGCAAACAACGCGGGCAGCTATGGCAGTTCCCTCTTTTCGGAGCTCGGACGTCTGCAGAACTACACCGTGACATTGAGAGATTCTGTTCAGAGCATGATCGATACCACGCGGCAGAATGAGCAGAAGATTCTTGACAGCATTACCGTGGATGCGGAAACCGGCGAGGTTCGCTTTACACGGCCGGACCTCGATAATGTCAATGTCAGTGCCTTTACGAACGCATTGAGCAATCTCTATGCGGAGTCTTTCACGGTCGCCGATCTCGCGAAGGACAGTGTCGGGACCCTGGCAGCAGATCTCCAGACGGTCAGCGGGCAGCTCTCGAGCGTGTTCGACACGCTTTTTTCTACGGTAGCTTCCCTTGGTGATGTCACGGCGGAGCGGGAGGATCTCTCGGAAACAGAGGCGTATACGCGCAACACCGGCGCGGTGGCGGACTGCGTAAACCGCGGCTGCGTGACTGCGGAGATCAACGCTGGGGGAGTCCTCGGCAACGCCGGGTTCGAAGTGGAGTTTGACATGGAAGATACGCTGAACGTATCCGATTATCTGACTTCAAATGCCCGGCAGGATCTGTTCGCTGCGGTTCGGGACTGCACCTGTGAAGCGGAATCCACTGCCAGAACCATGACCGCTGGCGGGATTGCCGGGAACATGGACATCGGCGTCGTGATCGGCAGTACGGTGAAGGGACTGGTCAGCGCCGAAAACGGCGACTATGCGGGCGGGCTTGTCGGCCTCTCGTCCGGCAGTGTGCTGAACAGCCGTTCCCGGGTGCTGCTCAGCGGCGGAAAGTATGTCGGCGGGATTGCCGGGTTTGGCCATCATATCCGCGACTGCCGCGCCTGGGTACGTTTTGAGGATCAGAAGGAATATGCCGGTAGCATTGCCGGCTGGGCGAACGGGGAGCTCAGCTGGAACTACTATGTAAATATCTGGCCTGCCGGTGTGGACGGAATCAGCATCTATGGGGAGACCGTCGCCCTCTCTGAAGAAAATTTCCTCGCGCTGGAGGATATTCCGGAGGATTTTGGCAGCGTCAGAGTCTGCTATCAGGTTGAAAACAGAATCATAGCCGAAGAGACGGTGCCTTTTGGCGGCATCCCTGGTCATATACCGACGGTGGATAACAGAGACGGCGCTTTTTGGCAATGGGAGCTTCCGGAAGGCCCCATTTATGTTCCCCTTACTGTGGAGGGGAGATATCTCCCGCCGAAAACCGTTCTTGCCACCGCGGAAGACCAGCCTCGCTTCCTTGTGGAAGGTGAGTTCTATGAGGATCAGGCGCTGAAGGTGGAAGCGTTGGCGCTGTCCGGCCTTCCGGAGAACGCGGTTTCGGCATGGACCCTGACGGTACCGGGCTATGACGGCAGCCTGACAGTTCGCATGCTGAGAGAGACGGACGGTACGCTCCTCCGGATAGGGGAAGACGGCGGAACGGAAGCGCTCTCCTGCGTCCGGGACGGAAGATACCTCGTCTTTGAACTGCCGAACGGAGGGAGTTTTTGCCTGCTTGAGAATCCGGAACAGGGCAGCACGAAAACCTTCTTCACAGCCTTGATCGTCACCGTACTCCTGCTGGCCCTGGCGGGAATTGTTGTGGCAGCGGTTCGCTCCGGAAAGAAGAAAAAAGAAAAACGGGGAATATGAGGCAGTAGAAGCCTCTATTCAGGTACATTAGGAAACTGTCGTCAGGCAAGAAAGCAAACGAAGAGGCAAAAGAATTAGCCGAAAGTCTTGGATACGATCTGGAACCAAATGATAATTATGTATGGTCTTTCATTCGCCAAGTGTTCAGACTGAAAGCGTGGCATGGAAACTTACTGTGAAGGTTGAAAGCCGAGGAGAAAATAATATGAAAACAGTTGTAATAACAGGCAGTACTCGTGGACTCGGTTTTGAGATGGCAAAGAGATTTCGTCTAAACGGGTGGAATGTTGTAATCAACGGAGTGAATCAAGAACGGCTCAAGGATGCTGTAACGCATCTCCGCTCCGAGCCGGGAATTGGGAAAGTAGAAGGATATGCCGGGAGTGTTGAGTCGGAGAATGATATCGAAGCGTTACTGACTTTCAGTCTGGAAAGCTTCGGAACAATTGACATCTGGATTAATAATGCTGGCGTGAATCAGCCTATGAAAGCTGTTTGGGAGCTGACCCTGGAGGAAATTGACGCCATTCTGAATGTTGACCTCCGGGGAGCAGTCCTTGGCAGCAGAGCGGCAGCAATTTGCATGGAAAAGCAGGAAAACGGGGGATTCATCTATAATATCGAGGGCTATGGCAGCAATGATGCCATGATGCTTGGATTGAACATGTATGGGACCAGCAAACGAGCGGTAACACACTTCACTCAAGCGTTCGCAAAAGAACTCGAGGAGCGAGGCAGCAAAGTGAAGATGGGACGGCTTTCGCCGGGAATTATGATTACTGATTTTACGGTAAAAGCGCTCGGCGGGAAGGAAAGCATTGAACTGCCTGAGAAGACAAAGAGAGTATACAACATTCTTGGGGATTATCCTGATGTTGTTGCAGCCCATCTTGTCAAGGGAATGCTGACCAATACAAAAAACAATGCTCATATTGAATGGCTTACTACAAGGAAGGCTGCTATTCGGTTTATGACTGCAGGTTTCAACAAGCGCAATTTCTTTGACTGATAATCTGGATAACACGGCAATGGAAAAGCAATTATTGACAGCCAATTCAATAGCTCATTTTCTGGTTGATGCGGTATGTGCAACTGTGGTTATGAGCACGGCGGGCAACGATCTGGCGACGGTATTTTTCATATACAACACATTGGCTTTTTCTACTCAATGTATGACAGGGTTACTTACAGACAGATTCGGACATTGCGATAGCCTTGCCTCGGCTGCCTGCGTTTGCTGCCATTGTCGACCCATTCCCCGAACCCGAGAACAGCATTTCCATGCTGCCAATTCTCCTGATTGCTCTCGCGGTTATTATTGCTGTCGTCATCTGGTACGTTTGGCGTCAGAAGAAATGAGGCTATACCTGGTCTGCTTTCTTACGATGGCTATCGAGACAGCATATTTCCTGTTGATAGGCTATCGGGAACGTAGTTTCCTGATTGTATGTCTTGCAGGGAATCTGGCAACCAACCTGACATTGAATCTCTGCATCCGTTTCTTTGAGATGAGTTTTTGGCTGGTTCTTTTGGGCGAGATAGCAGTTGTCGCATTCGAATATGTCATCTATCTTGCCGTGATAGGACCAAAAAGACGGCTTCTGCTACATACGGTTTTTGCAAATAAGCTGTCTTTTTGCGTTGGTGGAATGATATTGAAAGTACTGCTGATCTGAGATGCAGAATCGGAATGGAGATGACAGCTGCATGCATATGTAGAGCGCACTCTCGATATTGACTGTGGACGGATTGAAGATTTCCAAAGGAAGGTACTGATTTAAACAATGGCTCTCTATGCACTTGGCGATATGCATCTTCATTATGGAACGACGATTAGGGCATCGATGCAAATGAAGGATCGCGTATGGCGAAATCATGAAGAAGTGTTCCGTCGGAACTGTGAAACGCTGATCCAGCCGGAGGACACCCTCGTTCTGGTTGGGGACAACAGCTTCGGAAAAAATCCGACTGACTGCGAGCCAGATATGCAGTACATGATGGGGCTTCCTGGAAGAAAGATCCTGCTTCGGGGAAATCACGACAAATACTGGGATGCAAAGAAGACCAACGCACTGAATGAACGCTATCAGGGCAGACTGAATTTTCTCCAAAACAATTTCTATCCCTATGAGGACTTTGCTCTTGTTGGAACCAAAGGACATTGCTTCGAAGGCCCGTTCTACCTGGATCGGAAGGGAAGGATCCTGGGTTGGGACGAGAAAAATGAAGAAAAGTCGAAAGAACAGGTGGAGAAGGAGACGGGAAGACTCATCCAGTCCTTTGAAGCAGCAAAATCAGCAGGCTACCGAAGATTCCTGATGTTCCTGCACTATCCTCCCACCAACATACTTGAAGAAGAGAGTTCGTTTACAAAGCTTGCGGAAGAATACGGCGTGGAACAGGTGATCTATGCCCACAGCCATGGAGAGGCCCGGTTTTATGACAGCATCCAGGGAGAATTTCATGGGATCGAATATAGTCTGGTCTCCGGGGATTATCTGAGATGGAAACCGAAAAGAATTCTCTGAAGGAGGCAACTGAACGTGAAAATAGAACTCACCGGAAGCAGATCCATAAGAATAATCCGAACGCTGACCCCATAAGAGGGACTGCGTTCGGATTTTTCCTGTGTCTGATGACGTGTTATTTTTCGAGGACCATCCGGCCTTGATCCATCCACTTGCCTTTTCGGAAATAGAGGAACATGGCGATTCCCGTAGTTACCCAGGAGGCCACATAGCAGAGGCAGAGAACCGGAAGCGTATGGATCCAGCGGAAGAGTGTCGCAATCCAGATCACCCGGAACAGGCAGATGCCGAAGCCGATGATGACGACCGGCCGAACTGCGTCCCCGGCGCCGCGCAGGACGGCGGAAAGAACTTCGATCACCGTCCAGGTAAAATAGAAGGGGACAAAGTAGAGCATCATCTCATAGGTGGTGGAGATTACGGCGGGATCCGTAGTCAGAATGTGCAGAAGCGGTTTTGCGAAGCTCATGATGAGAATGCTCAGGCTGACCGAAATGATCCCGGAGAGAATCATACCCTCCCTGACGCAGGCTTTTACGCGGTCTTCTCTGCCGGCACCGAGGTTCTGGCCGACAAAACTGGTGATCGCGGCGCCGAGCGCGTTGCTGACAGCCCAGAAGATTCCGTCTGTTTTGGAGGTCATCGCCCAGGAGGCTACGACAACCGTACCGAGGGAGTTCACGCCGACCTGGATCAGCATGTTGGACAGAGAATACATCGAAGACTGCAGGCCGGAAGGAATACCGAGCCGGAGCATGTTCCGGAGATACACACCCTTCAGCCGGAACTCGCGGAAGTGCAGACGGTAGGATTCCTCCGTGTGCATGAGTTTCCAGGTCAGCAGGAACATGTTCAGCACCTGAGAGGCTACCGTCGCAATGGCAACCCCGGCAATGCCCCAGTGAAACACGATGACGAAAACCGCATCCATGATGATGTTGGAGATACAGCCGATCACCATGAAGAGGAAGGGGCTGAACGAATCCCCGACGGCGCGCAGCATATTGGATTCCATGTTCAGGATCAGGATAAACGGGACACCGAGAAAATAGATCCGCAGATACAGCAGGGAACCGGCGATGGTGTCTTCCGGGGTCTGCAGGACGGTCAGCATCCAGCGCGAGGCGAAAAGACCGAAAACCGTCAGCAGCACGCCGAGCATGGAAAAGACGGCGATGGCGTTTCCTGCGGCGATCTGGACGTCCTCTGTCCTGCCGGCTCCGTAGATCTGCGCGATGACGACGGAGGCGCCGGTGGTGATCGCGACAAAGAAACCGATCAGCAGGGTAATGATCTGGGCCGCGCTGCCTCCGACGGCGGCCAGCGCGACGGTTCCGACAAAGCGGCCGACAATCATGCCGTCCACGGCGTTATACAGCTGCTGTATGCAGGTACCCGCCGCAATCGGCAGAAAAAAGATCAGCAGCTGCTTCCAGACAACACCGGTTGTCAGGTCACGGGAAGATAAGGTTTTTCTCATCCTTCCGTTACCTCGAACCAGCGGAGCGCGAACTCCGAGAGCGGGGGGACCAGACGTTTGATTTCCAGTCCGGTTGCGTTAATGGTCAGATCGAACGCGCTGCCGTCACTGCGGGCTTTTCCGGTCAGAACTTCCCGGGTGCGCGCCCGGCTGCGGTCAATGCGCCGGATATTCCGAAGCACTTCTCTCTCACTCAGACGCTCGGCCTCCGGAAGCTTCTCCTCGTGGGCCATGCAGCGCTTCAGACGTGCCTGCTCATCCGCGCAGATGAAGAGCCGGAACGGTCGGTAATCCTGCAGGATCACGTCCGCGTCCCGGCCGACGATGACGCAGTCATTGCCGGCTTCCGCGATTTCCTGAATAATCTCCCGCTGAAGCACGAGAAGCTGTGTCCGCATGCCATGGTCAAACATCAGCTGTGAAAAGCTGTGTCGGTAAGTCAGCTGAACATTGTGCCAGCCGTGGTTTGCCAGCGCGTGACGGACATAAGTCGGGTCAAGGCCCTGTTCATCCGCGAGAGACCGAATGATTTCCTTGTCATAGTAGTCCCAGCCGAGGCTGTCGGCGAGGCGCTTCCCGAGTTCTCTGCCGCCGCTGCCAAACTGCCTGCTGACCGTAATAATCCGCATAGAATCATCTCCTGTAATCACACTCTGAAAAAGAGCGGAAACAAAATAGCACTGCCGCATCTGTTTGTCAACAGATGGGATCAGGGAAACAGACATTTTTCTGACCGATGTTTCAGAAGATGCCGCTTCCGCCCGAGAATGAAATTGAACGTCATACGATCGCCTGCTATAATCAATACGTTAAGGAATAATACGCCGGAAAAGATCATCAGCGGGACAGCCCGGTATGACTGCTTCCGGCTGCGGATCAGTTCGAATACGAATGAATAAGGAGAGATGGCAAATGGCAGCATCCAAAGTATTTTTTACAGATTTTCACGCAACACCCAGCGAGACTCTTCCGCAGAAGCTCCACCGTCTGATGAAGCGGGCAGGTTTTGAGGAGATTGACTTTTCCGACCGCTTTGCCGCTGTCAAAATCCATTTTGGTGAACTTGGCAATCTCGCATACCTGCGTCCGCAGTATGCAAGAGTTGTGACGGACTATGTTCGGGAGCGCGGCGGAAAAGCGTTCCTGACTGACTGCAACACCCTTTATGTCGGGAGTCGCAAGAATGCGCTTGATCATATGGACACGGCCTATCTGAACGGTTTTTCACCTCTCCAGACGGGGAGTCATGTGATCATTGCAGACGGACTGAAAGGCACGGACGAGACTTTGGTTCCCATCAATCTCCCCTATGTGAAGGAAGCCAAGATCGGGCAGGCCATTATGGATGCGGATATCGTGATTTCCCTGTCTCATTTCAAAGGCCACGAGGAGGCAGGCTTTGGCGGTGCGCTGAAGAATCTGGGAATGGGAAGCGGGTCCCGCTCGGGCAAAATGGAGCAGCACTGGGAAGGGAAACCCGTTGTGGAAACAGAGCGCTGCATTGGCTGCGGTTCCTGTTCGAGAATCTGCGCGCATGGCGGACCTGCAGTTGAAAACGGAAAAGCCGTTATTGATCATGCAAAATGTGTAGGCTGCGGTCGCTGCCTTGCGGTATGTCCCAGAGATGCCATCGTCCCCAGCGTTGCGAACTCAACGGCAATTCTTTCCTGCAAGATTGCAGAGTATGCCTACGCCGTTGTCAAAGATCGTCCGTCTTTTCACATCTCTCTGATCTGCGACGTTTCTCCGTTCTGCGACTGCCATGCGGAGAATGACATCCCGATCATTCCGGATGTGGGGATGCTCGCTTCTTTTGACCCGGTGGCGCTTGACCAGGCCTGTGTTGACCTTTGCAACAAGATGCCGGCCTGTGAGGGAAGTCGCCTTGACCGTCATATCAAATCTTTTTGGAACGACGACCCCAACCACGAGTATTTCCACCTGAACCACCCGGATGCCGAGTGGGAGGCAGGGCTGATCCATGCGGAAGAGATCGGGCTGGGAAGCAGGCAGTACGATCTGATCAAAATCTGATTCCTTCAAAGAGACAGATAATACGCTGCTGCGCCGAAATCAGCTTGAAGAATGGCTGCATTTGCTGTAAAATATACAAAAACAGCTTGTGTTTTTAGCCGGTGCTGCTGCAGAACGATCAAACTGCAGACCGATATAATGGGTGAAAAAGGAAAGGAGCAGACGGATGAATCAGCAGATCTACGGTACGTATCTGGATATCCTGCGGGAAGAACTGGTTCCGGCGATGGGCTGTACCGAGCCGATCGCGATCGCGTATGCCGCGGCGCTTGCCAGGGATACGCTCGGCCGTATGCCGGATAAAACGGTTTTGACGGTCAGCGGCAATATAATTAAGAATGTCAAGAGCGTGGTTGTTCCGAACACCCATGGGAGGATCGGGCTTCGCACAGCGGTGGCCGCCGGCCTGTGCTTCGGGAAGGCGGAGAAAGAACTGCAGGTGCTTGCCGATGCCACGGAAGAAGATCTGAAAGAACTGGATGAGTGGCTTCAGACGGCGGAGATTTCTACGCGGGAAGCGGATTCCGAGCAGCCGTTTGATCTGGCCGTGGAACTGACGGCGGGACAGGAGACTTCTTATGTCCGGATCGTCGGACACCATACCAATGTCGTCTGTATCCGGAAGAACGGAGACATCCTTCAGGAGAAGGAGATCAGCGAGGAACCGGCGCAGGCACCGGAGAATCGGGAGCTGCTGACGGTTGAACGCATCGTGGAGTTCGCTGACTGCGTGAATCTGGATGACGTTCGGGAGACGCTCCAGCGGCAGATTGACATGAATCTTGCGATTGTGCAGGCAGGACTGAAGGGAGAATACGGCGCGGAGATTGGGAAAATCCTGCTCCTCAGTTACGGGAACAGCGTGCATAACCGGGCAAAAGCCTGGGCCGCTGCCGGGTCAGACGCGCGCATGAGCGGCTGTGAGCTTCCGGTGGTCATTAACTCCGGGAGCGGCAATCAGGGCCTGACCGCTTCGGTTCCGGTTATCGTCTATGCGAAGGAACTCAATGCTTCGGAGGACCTTCTCTACCGGGCGCTGCTGGTCTCCAATCTGGTTACGATTCATCTCAAGACCGGCATCGGCAGCCTCTCGGCCTATTGCGGTGCAACCAGCGCCGGAGCCGGCGCGGGGGCGGGCATCTGCTATCTCTATGGCGGAGGTTACAGAGAGATTGCCCATACGATTGTAAACGCACTGGCCATCAACTCCGGCATGATCTGCGACGGTGCCAAGCCCAGCTGTGCCGCGAAGATTGCCTCCGCGGTGGAGTCCGGACTTCTGGGCATGCGCATGTTTATGCATGACAGCCAGTTCTACGGCGGCGACGGGATCGTGGTCAAAGGCGTGGAAAATACCATTAAGGCCGTCAGTACCATCGCACGTGAAGGGATGCGGGGCACCGATAAAGAAGTAATCCGTCTGATGATGCAGACGGAGCGGGAACTGAAATAAAACAAAGGAATAAGAAAAACCCACCGTCCGGTGGGTTTTTTCTTATTCCGCTGAGATCATGTAGTAGTAGACCGGCTGGCCGCCGTCAACCACGTTGACTTCCGCGTCCGGGAAGTTGCCGGTCAGGGTTTCCGCGGCAGCCTGCGCGTCCGCCGCCGTAACATCCTCGCCGTAATAGATGGTGATGAATTCCGGATGGAAGTCGTCAAAGGCCCAGCTGAGTTCTTTAAACAGCGTTTTGGTGTTGACGTAGCTTCCGATCAGAGATCCGTCCAGCAGTGCCAGATACTCTCCCGCGTGGATGTTGTGGCCGTCAAAGTCGGAGTCGCGCGCCGCATAGGTGACCATGGCGGTGTGGACATTGCCCATCACTTCGCCCATGGCTCCGACCAGGCTCTCTTCTGACTCGTCCGGGTTGAAGTTCAGCAGCGCGCTGATCCCCTGCGGTACGGTGCGGGACGGCATCACGATGACCTTTTTGTCAGTCAGTGTGACGCACTGCTGCGCCGCCATGATGATATTCTTGTTATTCGGGAACACGAAGACAGTGGAAGCGGGTGTGTGCTGAATCGCCTTCAGGATGTCCTCCGTTGAGGGGTTCATCGTCTGCCCGCCGGTGATGATGCCATCCGCGCCAAGTTCGCGGAACAGATTGGCAAGACCCTCGCCCGCACAGACGGAAACAATGCCGTATTCCTTCTCGGCGGGAGCGACATAATCCGCGTCGTCTTCCGGCGAAGACAGGGGCGCCGGTTCGTTTTCCATTGCCTCAAGCTCTTCTTCGATCGCGTCTAAATCGTCCGTTGTCTGGGCTTTTTCGCCCTTCGCAAGCTGTTCCGCCTGCGTCACCATGTTCTCGATCTTGGCAAGCTCCAGCGTGCCGTACTTCTGGCTCTCATTCAGCGCGTTGCCCGGCATGTCCGTATGTACGTGCACCTTGAAGATCTCGTCGTCATCGCTGATTACCAGCGAGTCGCCGATGCTGGAGAGGTATTTCCGCAGCGGGTCAAGATCCACATCGGGATCTTTCTTCCGTACGACATAAACGGTATCGAAAGCGAAGGTGATGCTCTCCTGCAGGACGGCGCTCTTTTCGGCAAAGAGGGTGGATTCAGAATAATCCCGCTCTCCCTCCTCGCCGGAGACGATCTCTCCGCGCAGGGAAGCCAGCATGGCCTTCAGAATCACCATGTAACCCATGCCGCCGGCATCGACGACACCGGCTTTTTTCAGTACCGGGTTCTGATTGACGGTATCTTTCAGCGCGAGATCGCCGGCCTGGATGGCGGCAATAAGCGCGTCCTCCAGGACTGCGCCTTTCCCGGCAGCTTTGGCGGCCGCCTGGGCGGAAAGACGGGAAACCGTCAGAATAGTGCCCTCCGCGGGCTTCATGACAGCCTTGTAAGCGGCGGACACACCGTCCGTCATGGCTCCGGTGAACTCGACTGCGCCGGCGGACTCCAGCCCTTTCAGACGCTTGGAGATCCCACGGAACAGAAGGGAGAGAATCACGCCGGAGTTCCCGCGCGCCCCGCGCAGCATGGCGGAGGCGACGCAGTCGGCAGCGGCGGACAGCGTGTCAAAGTCCTTTTTTCGCAGCTCAGATGCTGCGTTGTTGATGGTAAGACCCATGTTGGTGCCGGTATCACCGTCCGGCACGGGGAATACATTCAGGTCATTGATCTCCTGAATGTTTTGATGAAGCGCCGCATCTGCGCAGAGAATCATCTCTTTGAAGGAAGCGGCATCGATAAATTCTTTCAAGAAGCACCTCCGGGACAGGCAAAAAGCTTATCCGATGATTGTGTCAATATAAACATCCACGGCCTTGACAGGGACACCGGTGGATTTCTGCAGCTTGTAACGGACTTCGTTCATAATGCTGCGGGAGACGGCTGCCATATTGACACCCTGGTCAACGCCAATGTGCAGCTCCAGGGAAATGCTGTCGTCTACATCGTTGTAGTGGACAACGACACCCTTGGACATGGATTCCCTGCGCAGCAGCTGCAGCGCGCCGCCTTCCTTGCTGCGGCCGGCCATACCCTTCACGCCGAAACAGCTTGTTGCCGCATCGCCTGCGAGGACGGTGAAAACATCGTCGGTTATACAGATGTTCCCGCTGTCATTGGTGATGTTAATCATATCACTCGCTCCTTTCCGCTCGATTGAAGGATTGGATTATGTGTGGATAATCAATCGGCCTATTATAATACGGAGGGAACAAAAGCACAAGAACATTTTTTTCGACAGGCAGCACAGCCGGATTCGTCGAAAAGACGGTTTTCCTTTGGAAAAGATTGACAGAAAATCAATATTTTTGTTGTTTCAAACTGTTTACATTTTCCGGAAAAAATGGTAAACTGTCTTGGATACCCGGAATGCGGTATTTTCCGGGGAAAGAACTATACTTTGAACTGGAGATGATAATAGACATGCAGAGACACTTCAAAACCATGGACGGCAACAACGCCGCCGCTCATGTATCCTACGCGTTTACCGAAGTTGCGGCAATCTATCCCATCACACCTTCCAGCCCGATGGCTGACTACGTTGATCAGTGGTCCGCCGCAGGACGGAAGAACATTTTCGGAAGCACGGTGAAGGTGCAGGAGATGCAGGCTGAGTCCGGCGCTGCCGGTGCCGTTCATGGCGCGCTGAATGCCGGTGCCCTGACCACCACCTATACGGCGTCCCAGGGCCTGCTGCTCATGATTCCGAACATGTACAAGATCGCCGGTGAGCTGCTCCCCGGTGTGTTCCATGTCAGTGCCCGTACCCTCGCCAGCCACACCCTGAACATCTTTGGCGACCACAGCGACGTAATGGCATGTCGCCAGACCGGCTTTGCGATGCTCGCCGAAGGCAGCGTACAGGAAGTCATGGACCTTTCCCCGGTTGCGCATCTTGCCGCCATCAAGGGCCGTGTTCCTTTCCTGAACTTCTTTGACGGTTTCCGCACGAGCCACGAGCTGCAGAAGATTGAAGTCTGGGATTATGACGATCTCGCCGACATGGTCGACATGGACGCCGTTCAGGCCTTCCGTGACCGCGCTCTGAACTCCGAGCATCCCACGATGCGCGGCTCTCACGAGAACGGGGATATCTTCTTCCAGAACCGTGAGGCTTCCAACAAGTATTACGAAGCGGTCCCGGCGATTGTCGAAGAATACATGGGCAAGATCAATGAGAAGCTCGGAACCGATTACCAGCTCTTCAACTACTACGGCGCTCCCGATGCCGACCGCGTCATCATCGCGATGGGCTCCATCTGCGATGTCGCGGAAGAAGTCATTGACTACCTCACCGCGCAGGGTGAGAAGGTCGGCCTTGTCAAGGTCCGCCTCTATCGTCCCTTCTGTCCCGATAAGCTGCTTGCGGCGATTCCGGAGACCGCGAAGAAGATCGCTGTCCTTGACCGCACCAAGGAGCCCGGCGCCCAGGGCGAGCCTCTTTACCTCGATGTCGTTACCGCGCTCGCCAATGCCGGCAAGACCGATGTGAAGGTCATCGGCGGCCGCTATGGTCTCGGCTCCAAGGATACCCCGCCCGCCTCTGTCTTTGCTGTTTACAATGAGCTGAAGAAGGCGGATGCCAAGCGTGTCTTCACCCTCGGCATTGTTGACGATGTCACCAACCTCTCCCTTGATGAGTCCCACGCTCCGAATACCGCGGCG
This sequence comes from Oscillospiraceae bacterium, assembly GCA_017448455.1. Lineage (GTDB taxonomy): Bacteria > Bacillota > Clostridia > Oscillospirales > Oscillospiraceae > Limivicinus. The sequence continues at coordinate 18,703 of JAFSLL010000090.1, forward strand.
GAAGGTACCATCGAGTGCAAGTTCTGGGGTCTCGGCGGCGACGGCACGGTCGGCGCCAACAAGAACTCCATCAAGATCATCGGCGACCACACCGACAAGTATGTTCAGGCCTACTTCCAGTACGACTCCAAGAAGACGGGCGGCGTTACCATCAGCCACCTGCGCTTCGGCGACAAACGCATCAAGAGCCCATACTACATCAACAAGGCCGACTTCGTGGCCTGCCATGTCCCGTCCTACATCACCAAGGGCTTCCCGATTGTCCGTGATGTCAAGCCCGGCGGCGTATTTCTGGTCAACTGCCAGTGGGATTTCGCGGAGCTCGAGCATCATCTCGATGCCGCTTCCAAGCGCTATATCGCCAATAACAACATCCAGCTCTACATGATCAACGCCATTGACCTGGCGAAGAAGATCGGTATGGGCAAGCGCACCAACACCATTCTCCAGTCTGCGTTCTTCTCCCTCGCGAAGGTCATGCCCGAGGCAGAGGCCATCCAGTACATGAAGGACGCTGCTCTGCACTCCTACCTGAAGAAGGGTCAGGATGTCGTCGACATGAACTATGCCGCCATCGACGCCGGCGCGACTGCCTATGTCAAGGTTGATGTTCCCGCGTCCTGGGCAGATGCCGTTGACGAGAAGGCAGCTGCTGAGAAGTGCGGCCGCGAGAAGACCGTGAAGATGGTCAGCACCATTCTCGATCCGGTCGACAAGATGGATGGCGACAGCCTGCCTGTCTCCGCGTTTGTTGATCACGCCGACGGCACCTTCGAGCTCGGCGCGGCTGCCTACGAAAAGCGCGGCATCGCTGTCTCCGTTCCGAAGTGGGATGCCGAGAAGTGCATCCAGTGCAACCAGTGCGCGTTTGTCTGCCCGCATGCCACGATCCGTCCCTTCGCTCTGACCGAGGAAGAGGCCGCGGCGGCCCCCGCGCAGGCAAAGATTGCCGACTTCCGTCCCGGCAAGGGCAAGGGCGTCTACAAGTTCAGCATGGCGGTTTCCCCGCTCGACTGCATGGGCTGCGGCGTCTGCATCAGCCAGTGCGCGGTTCACGCCATTGAGATGGTTCCGATGGAGAGCCAGATTGAGCAGCAGAAAGTCTTCGACTACATGGTTGCCAACGTCACGGAGAAGCCCGACCTGTTCGTGGCTGACAATGTGAAGTTCAGCCAGTTTGCGCAGCCGTATCTGGAGTTCTC
>JAFSLL010000091.1 GCA_017448455.1 Oscillospiraceae bacterium
AGCGTCCTGAACTTCGAAGACCTGCTCGACCGTACGCCGGCCGATAAAGCGAAGCAATGCAATTCCTATTACGCGAATATGACTTTTTCCGACGACCCCTCTGCCCCGTTGATGGATAAGTCGCCGCAGGAATTGTGGGACACCCTGACGCTGTTCCGTCGTAACGCCAACCGCGCCTCCGCCTATCACAACGATATCCTGGAGAAAATCGTGGATACAAGGACCGACGACTGGGTTCCCTCCAACCTGAACAGTTTGTTTGAGGCGGACGATGCTCCGGTCAGGTGGAATGGTGATACCTGGAGTTTTCCGTTTGCGAGCGACCACGAAGGTTTTCTCAAACGCGTCCATCAGGAAAAGTATCGCTTTTTGTTTGAGATGCTGAAAACAGAGCATCGGCGTTGGTGCTACTACACGCTTTCGCTCGGATGGTCACAAGGCAGATCCTCGGAGAAAAACGATGCGCTGCGCTGGAATCCCTGCCTGGTAACCTGGGATGATCTCGAAAAAAGCCAGCCAAAAACCTGCAAATACGATTTGATGCCGCTGATGTCGATCTATCAGAAAAAGAATGAAGCGGCACAAACGAAAGAGACGAAAGAGGGAGCGAGCACAAAATGAAAAAGATCGTAGATATGACCCCGGATGAGATCAAGCAGGAGATCCGGGAACGGCTGAAGCAACACGATCAAAACCGCGGCTTTGCGTTCATCAGTTATTCGCACCGGGACGCGGATAAAGTCTATCCCAAGGTACTGGAGTGGATGCGCGAGGGCTATAATATCTACCTCGACCTAGATTTTGAAAATCATGGCAGTGACGAAAACTGGGTCGATATTATGCAGGGAAAGCTCAGGCGGAAGATGTGCCGCCTCGCGATATGCTTTCGTAGCATCAACTATTACTACAGCTATGCGGCAATGATCGAAGTGCTGACCATGCGCTCGAATTGGACGACCGGCCAAAGATTGCAGCAGGTTCTGCCAATTGACGTATTAAACATATCGGAAATCCCCAAAACCGGCGAAGAAATACCCAAGGAGTTGGAAGCTGAGTATGTCGATTATTTCAACAAGCTCTGCAATAACATGGGGGATTCTTTCTGCAAAAATAATCCCCATGAAAAAGAGCTGCTGGAGACCGGCATTTCCAGCTGGGTCAATCGCCTGTCTGAGGAGCACAGAAAAGAACTGGGCTACACTCCCGGTCAACCAAGCGCGATGGATAATTTGATTCAGGCATATGAAGACGGTTATTCCGAATTCTTCCCCGCCGTATTTTTCATCGTCAGCAACTGGTTTGCCAAGGAGAACTTAAACGGCAATAACAAGGACATGAAAACCGATATGACTGCGCGATTTGTCGAGACAAAGATCTACATTCACTCTCCTGCTGCGTCAGACGCCAAAGCCGGGGAGGCCGATGCAAAAAAAAGCGCGGCGCAAAAAGCTGAGAAGCAAACGAGCGAGGTACAAAACTCACAGCAGCCGGATCATGAGATCCATACAGTCGTGGATACGGCAAAGGCAGACGAGCCTTCCGAGGTCTGTTACCATTTTACCAACAAGAAGGGCAGCTACGATGCCTACATTCTCGGTCCTGCCGAAGCGGTATATCGCCAGCTCAGGGCTCAGGGCATAAAAGGCAGCTTCACCGTTCTCGCAGGCAGCCGCTTGAAGGACGACACCGCAGCCAGCTGTCCTCTAAAAACTCGCAGTTCCATCATGCAAAACAATGCTGACGCACAACTGCGATTGACCTCGAATCAGCCCTTCACATCCCCTTCTAATGCCCTCGCTTTGGTGACAGGGACCTCGATCAGCGGCGAAGACCTGTTCAGAAACGGCGTGGTCATACCAAAGCCTGAATTTGAATCAGCTCCCGTCTTCCCTGCTCCGGTCTCCGACAACGACATCGTCGAGGATGAACTCTCCGATGTGGTGGAAATCGAAAATGTGGCAGATGAGGAAGAGGAATCGGCAAAGCCCGAGCAAGACCGGAAAAAGCCCTTTTCGCTCACCGGCGATATCACCTATACCCTCTATGGCAAAAGCCACACGGAGAACCAGTCCAAGATGATGCTGCGCTTTTTCGCTCAGGTCCTTCGGCGGCATCAGGACAAGACGCTGACGCTTGCGGAACAGCCGGGCATGAACTGCGTCTCCTACATAGACTACACCAAGCCTGAGAACAAGACGCCGGATATGCCCTCGTACTTCCGAAACTGCCACTACTTCCCCTTCCCCGAGGGAAAGGCAATCTGCGTCGGTACGGCCTACAGCTCCGGTGATAAGCTCAAAAAAATGGCGATGCTGCTCCAGATTTGCGGTGAGAGTCGTGATATTTTCCAATCGGATCAGCTTGAACTGCCTGAAATCAGGGCATCACATGGAAATCGCGGCAAGTCCTCCCTTGTTTCATACACGGCTTATGGCAAGCATTTTTCCACCAACCAGGCGAACATGCTGGGCAATATCATCAGCCTGACATTGAGCCGCCACCCGGACAAGCTGGACGATGCGGCGAAAGCTCTGACCTCAGTCGATCTTCGTGATTACAATGACGTGCCGAAGGAGCAGCGTACCAGCAGCTATTTTAACACGTTCAACGCATACAAGTTGAACGGCAGGGTCTATTCTGTTGGCGGCGGCTTCGGCATGCAGGAAAAACTCAATCAGATCGCACGCCTGCTGACGCTTTGCGGTGAACCGCTAAGTGCAGTAGTGATTGAAGGCTATGAGCTGAAAGCTTCTGGCAAACAGGGCAAAAAAGTCAATACAGCGGATGAATTTGATGATTTTCTGAATGATTGAGTGCCGTCGACGCAACGAGAACGTCTGTATTCGGTCAAATGTTGTTCTTGCGCCATCGCAGCAGAGCAGAAAGCGCGCGTGACCTACGACAACATCCTGCGCCTGTCTGACGACCCCGACGTCAACGACGTCATCAAGTTCCTGCGCGAGCGCGAGGTCATGCA
>JAFSLL010000092.1 GCA_017448455.1 Oscillospiraceae bacterium
GTCATCACCGGCAAGGCAGGCGGCTACACAGGCTCCCCGGGAGACGCGCCCGACCTTGACTTCAGCATCGTGCAGGCCATGGAGCAGCCGGGCTGGGGCAGCAACCCTTCCGCACCCTGGGCGCAGGCACTCATGCTGTGCATCCCCAAGGACAGTCCGGATGAGGAAAAGCAGGGCGCGTATGACTTTTTGCGTTACTTCACGAACGCGGAAAACCAGGCGGCCTTCTCCATCATGACCGGCTACGGTCCCGCGAATAAGCGCGTCACGAACGTTGCGGACTATCAGACCTACATGAGCGAGAATCAGGCGGCGGGCGTTTTACTGTCGCAGTCGGAGCACGCCTCCATCTATCCGGTGGACCCGACCGGCGGGGCGATTTTAGACGCTTTAAACATCGCGGCGGAGAAGGTGGACGTGGATGGTGTCTCCGCGCAGGAAGCCCTCGACGAAGCGCAGAAGGTTGCCCAGGAGGCGCTTGACGAGGCACTTGGTCAGTAACAGGTTTTTTGTGATAGAAGGATAAATTGAAATGGTAGTTTTTTCCGGATTGGGTTTTTTGTTCCGGTTTCTTCCGGTGTTCTTACTCGCGTACTATCTGACACCGGCACGACATCGATATGTCACATTGTTCCTCGGGAGCGTAGTCTTCTACGCTTCCGGGGATTTTCAGCTTGTATGGCTTTTGCTTGCGCTGGTGGTTGTGAACTTCCTTCTGGCGGGCTTTGGAAAGACCGGGCAGATCCTTATGATTATCTTGAACGTCGGAGCGCTCGCGATTGCCAAGGTCTGCGCACTGTTTTGGGCAGGCGCCTATCTGCCCCTCGGCATGAGCTTCTATATCTTCAAGATGATCTCGTTCCAGGCGGACCTCATGACGGGACGGATCACGAAACGGCCTTCGTTTTTTCAGACAGCCGCGTATTTCACGATGTTCCCGCAGGTGACGCAGGGCCCCATCATGCGTTACACGGAAGGGGCATTCAGCGCGGAGCGCCGCGTGCAGATCTCCGACGTGGATGAGGGCTTAACATTGTTATGCATGGGCATGGTGTTAAAGGTTCTGCTTGCGGACCGCATCGGCATCCTGTGGAATGAGATCGTCAAAATCGGCTTTGAATCTGTCTCGACACCCCTGGCGTGGCTGGGCGCCTTCGGGTATTCCTTTCAGCTGTATTTTGATTTCTGGGGCTACTCGCTGATGGCGGCGGGTCTTGCAATGATGCTGGGCTTTCCGTTCATCTTAAACTTCGAGCATCCCTACAGCGCGGACGGAATCGCGGACTTCTACCGCCGGTGGCACATGACGCTCGGACAGTTCTTCCGCGACTACGTTTACATTCCCTTGGGCGGCAGCCGTGAGGGCTCTGGCCGCACGATCTGGAACCTCTTCATCGTCTGGGCGCTGACCGGCATCTGGCACGGAGGCACCTTAAACTTTGTGCTCTGGGGGATGGTGTTATTTCTTTTAATTGTGTATGAGAAGTACGTGGCCGCAGGCTGGATGGAGCGCTTCAAGTGGCTCGGGCACGTTCATGTATGGATTTTTATTCCGCTGACCTGGGTGATCTTTGCGATCAGTGATTTAGGGGATCTCGGGATTTATTTTGCAAGACTGTTTCCGTTTTTCGGGATCGGTGCCGCGGTGAATCCGGAAGATATTGTGAAGTACGGCAGTATCTACTGGCCGTATCTTGCCGTGGCGGTCACATTGTGTATTCCCCGCGTGGGCGGGGCGCTGCTGCGCTTTCGTAAGCGGCTGTGGATGAAGCTCATCCTGATCGCATTGTTCTGGGTTGCGGTCTATTACGCCGCCATCAGCGGCAGCAACGCCTTTATGTATTTTTCGTTCTGAAGGAAAGGACTCTCGCTTACTTCATCGTCGTCTGCTTCATCATCCACAGTGCCTTGGTGAAGTGCTCGACATAGTCATCCATCTTGGTGGAGATCAGGTCGTTACCGGCCTTGTCCGCCGCCTTCTTAACAGCCACAACGCTCTTCAACAGGCTTTCGAAGTCAGCGATTACCGCCTTGAAGACAGCGTCTGTCTTGACATATCCGGCCTTGGGCTCCTCGATGCCGGAGAGCTTTAAGAACTCCTTCATCGTGGATGCAGGCTTCATGCCGTTCATGAGCATCAGCTCCGCAACGGCGTCAACCGTCTCGTTAATCTCATCGTAGTACTCCTCTAACTTGGCGTGTACGGTGAAGAAGTCGCCGCCCTTCACAAACCAGTGGAAATGCTGCAGCTTGTGGTATTCCACAACCAGATCCGCAAGTAACTTGTTTAATAATTTCTCCATGATGTACCTCCTTTTCAAATGTACAATTGTTATACGCTTATTTCAAATATCAGTAACGATTACTGTTTTGATTTATTCACTATATCACTCTTTTATATTGCACGCAACACTTTTTTTCTAAAAAAAACATAAACTTTAGAAAGAAAAAATGTTTGACAATTTGCCTTATATCCCGCCGTTTTTTAGTACTGGACATTTATCAAGAAAGATGATAACATAAGAATTCGGCAGCCGAAATGCTTGCATTTTGGCTGAGAGACGAGGGATCATAGCTCAGCTGGGAGAGCGTTCGCTTGACGTGCGA
>JAFSLL010000093.1 GCA_017448455.1 Oscillospiraceae bacterium
AAACCCCGTCGGAGTATCGGCGGGATTTCTCGGATGAATATATAAGCAGAATCTGAATTGTTCCTGCAGTCTGCCTCCTCCGGGCAGCTGCTGATTGCTCAGGCCTTCTCCCAGAGCTCGTGGATATAATCGTAGCAGTACTGCAGCTTTTCGAGCGTGGGCATTTCGTTATTGAAGTCCTCGACGGAGATGGTGCCGTCGTAGCCGGTCTGCTTCAGCTCATGCATGAACTGCTTCAGATCGGCGGTTCCTTCCTTCAGCGGCGCCCAGATGCGCTCCCACTTCACAGCGCCCAGCTCATCCCGCTCTCCGGGAGCCATCTTCGCGTTCTTGATGTGGACATGATCCACGTAACTGCCGAGAATCTGGAAGACCTTCCGATAATTCTCAAAGCCCTCATAGACCATGTTGCCGGGATCGACAATAATGCCGATATACTGCGGGTCAAAACCCTCCAGCAGCCGGATGGCTGCGCTGGCGGAGGAAAAGATGTTGTCGTGGTGAATCTCAAAGACTACCTTGACGCCGTGTTCTTTCGCGAGCTGCTCAATCGTCCCGATGTTTTTCCGGGTCTTCTTTACCAGCTCCGGATAAGATTCCTGATCCTCCGCGTAGGTAAAGGAAGGTGTGAACACGCGGACGCGCCTGACGCCAGCACTCTGTGCTGCCCGAAGTACGGGTTTCAGCGCTTCGGTCTGATCCGGCCGCAGATAGGTCGTGAATCCGAAAATCTCAAGACCCGCGTCGTCGCACATTTTCCGGATGGATCCGGCTGTCTCTTCGATCGTCGCAATGTCGACGGTGCTCCGGTTCCAGCTCCAGTACCGGGTCTCATACACAACGTTCTCCGGCTTCTTCTCCGGGATGGTCTGTACTCTCCACTCCACGCCGTCGTAGCCGATTTTCTTCAGAATATCCACTGTTTCCTGCAGATCGTATTCCGGCATACTCACTGAAAAAACGCCCAGCTTCATAGATTTTCTCCTTCCCTGATTGAATCAATATGCTCCTGATAATCGCGGTGCTTCATCTCCGGGAAAGCCTTCAGCAGACGTCTGGTGCCGAAGACAGAACCGGTCTGTGCAATCTCTTTCTTCTTGGCCTCGATGCGGTTCTGCCGTTCCTGCTGTGCTTCCTCCGACTTTTCTTTTGCCTTTTCCACTTCCTGTGTGACCTTGATTGTCTCGCCGCCAAGCTTATTGCTGAGCGCATCGCTGGGCTTCTTCAGCTCCTGCTGCAGCTTGTCCAGCTCTGTAAGCTTTTTGTTCAGTCCTGCGACAATGCTGACGGTCACGATCAGATCCACCAGAAGGATGGCATAGAGAACTGCAAGTATATACCATCCGTAGTGTTCCGGAATTCTGCTTTTCGGTGCGTGTTCGAGGGCTGGCTGCAGCACACGCACAACCAGCAGGATCACAGCGCCCCAGATCAGGCTGAACCGGAGGCAAATATAACCATTGAGATTGAAAGGTTCATTGCTGTAGTCCCACCATCTTGCATGGAACAGCACGTCCAGCAGCCACCCGGCGATCAGCTCCACGGCTGTCGCCAGAAAAACACCCGCGGCAAAGACCACCAGAATGCTCTTAAAATCATTGCTCTCCTGCAATACACTCGCCGGCAGGCCCACTTTTGCCAGAATATCCGATTTGGTCAGGGAAAACACTGCCAGCACACCGAATCCGTAGACCGGACAGACCGGGCCGCACAGAAAGCCCCTGTTGATGATTTTGCCCCGCTTGACGGCCTGATAAACTACCTCCAGACACCAGCCAAAGAAGGAATACATCAGGAAATTCCAGCAAATTTCATAATAGGTCATACCTGCAATCATTTTTTTAACATCCTCTGCTTTCTGATTGACTGGTTTTTATTTTACATCCGACACCCGGTAAAAAAAACCGATTTGTCCGCAAAAAAAGGCTGCGGAGAAAGTCCACAGCCTTTCTGTCTTTTATTCCGTTTACTCTTACCCGAAAATCAGAAACATGATAACGCTCAGCAGCGTGGCTGTCAGACCGACACATGCCTCGAAGGGAATCAGCTTCATTCTGTCGCTGATGCTCATGTTGACACTGCCGCCGGTCGCATGGAAGAAAGATCCATGCGGAAGGGAGTCCACAACCGTCGCACCGGCGTGTATCATGGCGCCTGCTGCCAGAGCGGGAACACCCTGTGTAATCAGTGTCGGCGCAAAAGTCTGAGCGGCAATGGTCGCACCGGCCGTGGTGGAAGCTGTCGCTCCGGCCATCAGGATGCCGGCCAGCGGTGCCAGCACAAAGGCAGGCATATTCATTTTCTCAAGCAGTGCAATCACATCATACTGAAGTGCGGAAGCCTTAATGATACCGGCAATGGTGCCCGTACCGATGAGCAGAACGGAAACGCCTACAACTTTGGACAGTCCGAACTCTGTGATGGAAACAACATCTCTGATTCTTCCTGTGGCCAGCATGCACGCAAGGCCTCCGACCGGCAGCGCAATCAGCGGATCAATGGAAATTCCCGCAATGGGACGCAGTGCCAGCAGAATAATAACTGCCAGAGGGCCGATCACAGCCTGCAGGAAACCAGGAAGAGAAGCAGAGCTGGTCTCAATATCACTCTGCACAACCTCAAGTCCGTTTTTCTTTCCGGACAGAAAGGAAGCCAGCAGAATTGCCATCGCCAGGGCGCAAAGCGAAGGGACGATATTCTTGAACATCAGGGAAGTCAGATCCACGCCGAAAGCCTCAGAAGTCGCAATGGTGTTGGGGTTGGGCGAAATAATATTGCCCGCCTTGCCGCCACCGATCATGGCCAGCAAGAGGCTCTGCTTGTTCAGTCTGGCGCGTTTGCCGATCGCCAGGGCAATCGGCGCCACCGTAATAACAGAGATATCAACGAACACACCCACGGCGCAGATAATCATCGTCGCGATTGCGATCGCAGCCAGCGCCAGTCTCTCACCCATTTTATCCACGATGGTCTCCGCAATTTTCTGCGCGGAACCGGTCCGGATCAGTGCTCCGGCAAGAATACCGGATGTCATGATGCGCAGGACCGAGGACATCATGCTCTGTGATCCGCTGACCATGGTGTCAACCGTTGTTGTCAATCCGCCCCCGCCGATGATGCCGCCAACCAGTGCTCCGAGTATCAGACTGTAGGCGGGATGTACCTTGCGAATGATCAGTATGATGGCAATTACAAGGCCTGCAATCGCCCCTAAAGTTGTAAAGCTGTACATTTCAGATTGAACCCCCTCTTATTTCTTCAGATCCATTCCTGCCTTGATAAAGCGGAACATGCGCACTGCCCCCAGATAGTAAAGCTCTTCTGCGCGGCCAAGCGCTTCTTCCAGCGGCATAGGAGCGTCCACCGTAGTCATCAGGGATGCAATGCCGTGATTAAAAATCTGTGCGGCGTCCCGGCCGAGCGAACCGGAAAGGCCTACTGCAATAACTCCCTTTCTCTCAGCGCGCTCCCCGACTCCCTGCATCACTTTGCCGAAGCAGCTCTGCCAATCCGTGCGGCCTTCACCGGTCACCACCAGGTCTGTGCCCTCCAGGCGCTTGTCAAAATCAATCAGATCCAGCACTGTGTCGATGCCTGACTTCATCTCGCCGCCCAGGAAGACCATCAGCGCCGTGCCCAGACCGCCGGCCGCGCCCGCACCTTGGATTGCATCCGGATCGATCCCGAACTGTCTGCGGATCACATCGCGGTAGTTCACCATACCGGCTTCCAATCGCTCCTGAATCTCCGGCGTTGCACCCTTCTGAGCTCCGAAGGTCCACGTCGCACCGGCCGGACCGCACAGCGGATTGGTCACATCACACATGACCGTAATTTTGCTGAGCGAAATGCGATGGTCCAGGTTCGAGACATCGATCGCGCTGACTTTCTCCAGATCCTCGCCACGGCCTTCCAGTTCACGGCCTTCACTGTCCAGGAAGCGGACGCCCAGCGCCCGGGCACAGCCCATACCGCCGTCATTGGTGGCACTGCCGCCGATCGCGATGGAAATGTCCGTGAAGCCCTGATCCAGCGCATGTCGGATCAGCTCACCTGTGCCGTAGCTGGTGGCATACAGCGGGTTGCGCTTTTCAATCGGAACCAGCGGAAGTCCGGAAGCTGCGGCCATCTCAAGGACCGCCCGACGCTCATCCAGCCTGCCGTAGCGGGCAGTAATCTTCTCCATCATCGGTCCGCAGACTTCGGCAGTGATCCACTCACCGTTTTCCGCTGCCACAACCGCATCTGTAGTGCCTTCGCCGCCGTCCGCCACCGGAACGCCGCTGTACTCGATTTCTCCAAAGACCTCTTCAGCGGCCTTCGCCAACAGCCGAACCGTCTGCTCACTGGAGAGTGTCCCTTTAAAAGAATCCGAAGCAAACAGAAATCTCATGATTTAACCCCCTTCTGAATGTTGAGTTGATGCTTCTTACTGTATTAAATGTAGCATTTTTCATCTGGATGAGATATGTTATATAAAACAAGTATGGTGCTTTATATAGCCCGTTTTATGTTTTTTCTGACATATCCTGTTTTCAGATTAAGGAGGCCCGGATCATGCCTGCTCATATTCGCAATCAACTGGCGCAGCAAATCGTTGATACTCTGAAAACCATCTGCAGTCATGACATCAATTTTATAGACATTCAGGGACGTATCACTGCGAGTACTGATTCACAGCGGGTGGGAGAATACCACGCCGGCGGCCGGGAGGCTGCCGCAAGCGGAGAAATTGTCATTATTGACAGCGACGATCCGCAGCGCGGCGTGCGCCACGGCATCAACATGCCGATCCGTTTTCACGGAAGTACGGTGGCGGTAATCGGTATAACGGGAAAGCCGGACGAGATACAGAAGTACGCCAATCTGGCCCAGCGGCTGACACTTCTGCTGCTCCGGGAACATGAGCTTGATTCCAGAAATTATGATACCCGGACGCAGACAGGTTATCTGGTCCGGGCGCTGACTGAACATGAAGCAGTAGATCCGGCATTTCTTTCGGAAGTGTTGGAACGAAACGGATTAGCTGACAGAGCGGATCAATGGCGGACCATCGTCATACAGCTTCTGGAGAAGCACGCACATCCCCTCTCGGCAATTGAAGCGGCCGCACAGGATCTGACACGGCGGCTCGGAAACTGTCTGTCCGCCTACCGCTTTCCGAATGAGTACA
>JAFSLL010000010.1 GCA_017448455.1 Oscillospiraceae bacterium
ACTTGGTTTTCTGTATATGCTCTACTTTTTTTGTCTTATTTTCTGTTAGAGCTTTTACGCCGCCCCAACTTTTATTCTAGAACCGGCGAATCTCATCCATCAGCTTTTCCAGTTCCTTTTCAGTGGGAAGCGTAATCATCCCAGCTGCTGTTGGGCATTGAGGTAGGAGAGCTCCACCGCCGGCGTGAGGGCGATCCGCCCCTCGTCTACCCTCTTGAGAATGCAGGGGATCAGGTTGGTGAGACGAATATAGCGGTGAATATGGCGTTCACTGTCATTCCCCGCCTCGCTGATTTGTTCCACACTCCACTTCTCGCCATCTTGGCGAGAAGTTTTGCCTTGATGGGTCAGTGCCTCCATTTTCATCTTGTAGGCAAAGGCCTTTTCGCTGGGCAGCAAGTGCTCCCGCTGCAGGTTGTTGTCTACCATGGCGATTACGACCTCCTCGTCGGCCAGCTTGCGGGCGATGACCGGCATGGTCTCCAGTCCCAGCGCTGCGCAGGCCGCCATGCGCCGGTGGCCGGTGATCAGCTCGTAGCCGTCCTCCGTGGGCCGTGCCAGCGCCGACACCAGCACCCCGGACTCATGGATGCTCTTTTACAGCTGCTCCATTTCCTCGTCCTCCTTGACCCGGAAGGGGTGATCCTTGAAGGGACGCAGCTCCGAGATGGCGATCTACTCCGCGCGGCTGCGGATGGAGTTCATCCTTCCAACCCATTCCATCTGATCGGCGGCCTTCAGCTGCTCGGTAACGCCTTCGGTCTTTTTCATTTGCTCCACCAACCGGTCGAACATGGCTTGCGCCGACTCGCCGGTTTCTTTGAGATGCGGCTCCAAAGTTCCCGTCAGCAGCATCCCCGTGTAGATCCCGTCCATGTGTGTGCGCAGATATCTCCTCCGCGCCGCCACAAATCTGTTTTCCATAATGTGAGCCTCCTTTGTACATGTAATCTTTCCTGTTTACTTGCACATATGGTAGTGGGTTCTTGGAGGAAAACAAATGTACAAAACTCAGATTTGCAGGTTTGACAGGCAGAGTGTCCTGAAGCACCGACACAGAATCAGAAGTTAACTTATATGTTTTGATCTGCTGTTTGCTGTGCCATCTTCCGAAACCGATCGGGTGTTACACCGAACATCTGCTTGAAGCTGCGGATGAATTGCCTCGTATCACGATAACCGATCTCTTCGCAGATGTGATCGAGCTTCCAGTTCTTTGTTTTCAGCAACTCTGCGGCTTTTCGGAGCTTAAAATCCTTGACGGTTTCCGAGAAGGACCGACCAGCCTGCTCCTGAAACATACGGCTCAAATAGGATTCATTGTAATGAAACTCCGTAGCCAGGTCATGGAGCGTAATGGTGCGGTAATGATTGTACATGTAGTTGACCATATCGAGAAGCCGCTGATCCCTGAGAGCAATGCTGTAGAGTGGCTGCATTGTGTCCATATATCGCTGAAGAATATATGTGATCAGACTGGCTGTAGCCGATTCCATCAGCTCATTTCGATAAGGAAGGCCGAACTTTTGCTGCTCGTACAGAAACAGGAGCATGTTCTCTGCGGCAGGATCTTCACCGCACTGGAAACTGATCGGGTAGATCATGGAGGGCAGGTGCGGAATGCTCATCTTTACGAAGTGGCTGAGCCTGATTTTCATGGTGAGGCACAGTGAGTCTCTGACAGCAATGAGCTGGTGTCTGGTCGGAACCGGGATGAGGATAAAGCTCCCTTCCTGCTGGATCACTTCGTTTTCCCCGACGCGATGAATGCAACTGCCCCGGAGCACATAGGCACATTCGATAAACTCGTGTGAGTGGGCAGGTATTTCAATATAACGGAGCAGTTTTTCTACGACAACATTCATGTCAGACGGCATGAAGTCCTCCTCCGTGAGGCCTGTGTCTCCGTATCGCTCATGAAAGGAGGCCACAATATGCCCTTGTTCCCGGAGAGCGGGTGGGTCATTGATGGTTTCCAGAGTATGCCGGTCTGTTCCGTGCATCATCAGATATAAGTACTGACCGTGGCGAAGCATGGTTCCTGTTCGGTGAACGGAATCGAGCCCTGCCTTTTCATACGGATCCAAGTTGGACAACTCCCGGATCAGATGATTATAGTTTGCCAAAGTATCCCTCCGTTCAAGTTTCACTATCGTTCCTGTTAACAAATCAATTATACCTCATGAAAAGTAAATTTCTACCTATCTAAAATGTAAAATGTAGGTATTTTTTTATTCTTTCCAAAAACTATGATATAGATAAAGGAACACACAGAAAGGGCCTTGAACATGGGGAAACGGCTGAATGATCTGAAATGCACTCTGATCCAGAAAGCAGTCTATGCAAAGCTCTACAAGGGACACAGGCCCAACGAGTGGGAGCCCTGGCATACGCCGGAAGTGAAGAAGCTTACCAGCGGCATGGTCTGCCGCAGCGATGTCAAATACGGCGAGACCTGGCCCAACAGCTTCGCGGACATCTGGTATCCCGATGACAGCGGAGAAAAACGGCCCGTGGTGGTGTACTTCCACGGTGGAGGCTTCATTTTCGGCAACACGTCCGCTGGTGACCCGCTGCAGACCGGCGGAGGCGGTGTGGGAAAGCTGGAGGCCATCGTGCGAGCAGGCTTTATCCTGGTCAATGCGGATTACGCGCTGGCGCCGCAGTACCGGTTTCCGGTGCCGATCCGGCAGACAGATGAGTTGTTCCGCTATCTGATCGCACATGAAGAGG
>JAFSLL010000094.1 GCA_017448455.1 Oscillospiraceae bacterium
GATTATTACGGTTGACCGTTATAATATGCAACAGAGGCAGGTGAACAGGCCATGACGACGGATTTGGCAAAATATGATGGAAAGCATGTCCGGATCAGGGACCGGTGGGGAGAAATCTTCGAAGGCATGGCGGAATACGGAAACCGCGACTTCCTGGAGTGTGAATACGGCGGCGGGGAAGACGGCGTTTTCGTGGAAGACTGCCTGATCTACCATTCGCAGATCGTCTCGATAGAGGAAATCAAAGTGCACGGAACGGTTGAATTGTGGACGGAGCGCATGGTCCTGCGCAGATACCGCCCGGAGGACGCGGACGGCCTGCACCACTATCTGGGGACGGATCCGGCCATGGATGAATACTCGGGCTGGAACCCCTACGCGACCCCGGAATCGGCCCGGGAAGCCGTGCGCAGGTTTATTGACGGCTACGGTGACGGGCACACCTATTCGTGGATCATGGATAGTGATGACGTCATCGTCGGAACGATCGGGGCCTATGACTATCAGGACGGCCGGATTGAAGTCGGCTTCAGCGTCGTGAAGGGCTGGCGGGGACGCGGCCTTGCAACCGAGGCGCTGAAGAAAGTGCTGGAATACCTGACGGGGAACGAAGGCATTCCCTGCGTGACCGCGTGGTGCGCCGCGGAGAACACCGGATCTCAGAGGGTGCTTGAAAAGGCTGGGATGCGGTGCGTCAATACGGAAAAGGACGGCCTTGCGGTCGGCGACCGGGTATATGACAAGCTGATTTATGAATACAGGGGCTGACGATGACAATCAATTGGGTGGACGGATTTGAAATCCGTGTAAGCGTCGAACACGGTGAAGCGGTGATATCAGCGAATAAGGAAGGGCTGCTTTCTCTTGCGCAGCAGCTGACAGCTCTCGCGGAAGAAACGGCGGGAAGCCATATTCATTACGATGAATACAACTCTCTCGAAGAAAGGTCGGCAGAACTGACCATAGAAAAACTGGAGTAGTTGCGAGGAGAAAAGCGATGACGAAGCCGGAACTGATTGATTATATTGCGAACCGATTCAGCGCCGATCCCGAGTACCCCTGGGAAGATGATCAGACAGATTGTGTGTTCAGGCACGGCAACAACAAAAAATGGTTTGCCCTGTATATGGAAGTTGAGCGGAAGCGTCTCGGACTGGAAGGCAGCGGAGCGGCATCCATCCTCAACGTAAAAACGGGGCCGCTGCTCCAGGGTTCTTATCTTGGTATGCAGGGAATCCTCCCCGCTTATCACATGAACAAAACAAATTGGGTCAGCATCATACTGGACGCCATTGATCAGAAAACGTTTGAAGAACTGCTGGACATCAGTTCGGAACTGACAAAATAACCTGACAGGAAGCATGACATGACCGTCAGGGATCTTGAGGAAGGCAGACAGCAGATTCTTTGCGGCTTTCGGGTCCTTTACGAAACAGCTGATGTCTTCTGGACTTTTTTACGGTACTGCGCGGGTGTGTAACCCGTGGTGTCCCGAAAACTCTGGATGAAATAGTTCACGGTATTGAAGGCCAGACGATCCGACAGTTCCTTGATGCTCAGATCCGTGGATTCCAGCAGCACCTTCGCGTGCTCAACCTTCACATAGCGGATATAGCTGCTGACAGATTGCCCGGTCTCTTTCCTGAACTTCTCCGTCAGATAATACTCCGTATAGCCGACCAGAGCCGCCAAATCGGCGGTCTTTATTTTTCGATCCAGGCTCAGCTCAATATAATCACAGCATTTCTGGACAGCGTGAGAATAGTTTGGGTTTACACGCAAGTGGTGAACACGGTAGATAAAGTCATGGTACATGGTGTGGGCCAGCGCCGAGAGTTCCCCGGAATCATGACAGTCTTCCACAGCCTGAATATAAGAATCCCCCAAGGGATAGGCTATTTCCGGAGACAATCCTCCCTCCATGGCGGCACGGCAGACCAGAGTCGTAAAGACGACGTTGCTTGTTTTCATCTGCCGCAGCGGATCCTGACCCCGGATAGGAACACCCGGACTTAAACGGACGCTGTTTTGGAAGACATTGTAGTAATTGATATCGCCGTTTCTCACCATTTGCAGCATGGCTCTCTCGGCAAGATAAATCTTGTTCCGATCCCGCATCTTTTCATCGGGCACGCGCTGAATCTGCTCTGCCTGCTCTGCGTCGGCACACAGCGCATCCAGACCGAGCTGCTGCCCGGTGAGCGTATTATGAACCATGATGATATAACGGGTGAAGATCGCATAAGACATGACCGGCAGATCCGGAAGGAGCCGGATGAGTGCGGAGGCCCAGGCAGCGTTCTCCATACTGCGGGAGCAGGGGCTCAGCGCTGCCCTGAGCTGCCGGTCGGTCGGCAGCGTGTAGAATACGGGGCCGATGGCGAAGAACAGACTCCGGTTGCGCTCGGACTCGTAACTCAGCCCCCACTGCATCCCGATGGGAGAGCCGATGATCTGGGGCCGGGTGTTGTCGGTATCCTCTGCATAACGGAGAAGTTTTTCCCGGCCGCCCAGTATTGTGAAGGCATTCTCCTAAATCTCGCGCTCC
>JAFSLL010000095.1 GCA_017448455.1 Oscillospiraceae bacterium
CATCTGGGACGATGTAAGAGATGCGCTCGCCTGGCTTGAAAAAGAGGAGTGATACCGCAATGATCGTTGACAACACCTACGACTGGCTGGAAGAGGCCGTGATTAAAGACATGCAGCTCAGCTACAGGATGATCGCCCTGCCCACGGACCGCGAAAGGAAGAAGCTCGCAGCAGAGACCGTGCCGGAGATCACCCGGCTGCTGCGCGGCTGGTACGATGAGCATAAGCACTGGCTGGACGACGGGCGTCAATTTGAACACAGGGACGATGCGCTCCGGCTCCTGAAGCGCTACAAGATCCTATGAAGTGCAAATACTGCGGCAGCACCATCCCGGATGCGTCCGTCTTCTGCATGATCTGCGGCGAGCGCGTCGCCAGGAAGAAGCGCGTGGAAAACCCGCCTGCCCGGTATCCGAAACCCCGGACCCTCTCCGACGGCACCCTGCTCGGCCAGCTCATGGTGGACGGCAGCAGGCAAACCGTCAAGGCAGCGACAGAGAAGGAATACCACGCGAAGATTGACGCCCTGCGCGCCGGTGTCATGGAGCTGAAGGCCCACCCGGACCGGCGCCCGCTCAGGACGGTCCTGCGCTCCTACATCGACAAAAACGACGCGGTCCTCTCCCCCGCCACCATCCGCGGCTATGAAACTATCTATGATAACCGCTTCCGGTCCTATATGGATACTCCCGTCGGCAGCATCGACTATCAGGCCATGATAAACGAAGAGGCAAAGTCCGTCTCCCCGAAAACCGTCAAGAACGCGTGGGGTCTGGTCAGCGCCGCCTTCCGGGATGCCAAACTCCCGGTGCCGGATGTGAACCTGCCTGCGATCCCGGAGTCTGATGAGGACTTTCTGGACCATGAACAGATTCAGACTTTTCTGAAAGCAATCCACGGCGACTGCTGCGAGGCGGCAGCGCTCCTGATGCTGCACTCTCTCCGGCTCTCGGAAGCGCTGGCCGTGAACGCTTCGGATATAAAGAACAATCAGATTCAGGTCCGCGGCGCCATCGTCCACGACAAGAACCACAAACTGGTCGAGAAGAAAACAAACAAGAACCGCACGTCCGCGCGCACGGTCCCTGTTATGATTCCCCGCCTGCTGGAACTCATCCCGGCGGACGGCAAGGTTGTCACCTATCACCCGACAACCATCCGGACCCACGTGGAAGACGCCTGCACCCGGGCCGGTCTCCCGGTCTGTTCCCCTCACGATCTCCGCCGGTCCTTTGCCAGCCTCGGCTATCATCTGCGCTGGTCCGAACGCGCGATCATGGCCATCGGCGGCTGGAACAATCTGGAAACGGTCCACCGGATTTACGTCAAGCTCTCGCAGAAGGATCTGTCAGCTGACATCAAAAGTATGCAAAATTACTACGGATTTACTACCGCCCCTGAAAAACCAAGTAAATAAGGGCCTCTTGGCGCGACTCTCGCGGGTTCAAGTCCCGCCTCGCGCACCATAAAAGTTCCGAAAATTGCTCAAAAATGAGCGTTTTCGGAACTTTTTCTTTATCTTCGCTTTTTGTCCTTTCCCTTGTTCTAATGGAGTTCTAATGAAAACGCGTTTTCGGGCTTTCACGGTTTGTTGCAATACGAAAAAGAAAAGACAATTCACTCTTTGACGAAAGAGAATTTTTCGGACTGTGAAAGGAGCCGACTCAATGGAAATCACCTATACAAAATGCGGGGACGTTTATCTCCCTGATCTCATCATTGAAGATGACGCAACGACCATCGGCAAGTATGGCCGGATGCGGAAACGGTATCTGAAGGAGCATCGTTCGGCGCTTTATTCCAGTATGCTCTTATCCGGGAAACTGTTCCGGCACCTGGCTGAGATCGACCGGGCCTGCGAGGATCGCATGGAGCTCATCATCCGGCAGATGAAAGAACGGGAAGGTGTAACCGAGGAGCTCAAGGCCGCTGATCAAATGGAATGGGTGCACCGTATGAACAGCATCCTGAACCGCGCCGAAGAGATCGTTTTGAACGAGCTCGTCTACTGCTGAGGGGGTGTCGGGATGCAAGTTTTGGAAGATCTTTACCTCGGAGATGTTCGCCCCAGTGACCGCAGCTTCAAGCGCAACAGCCAATACGCAAAGGCTCTGGATGAGGTCGTCAAAGCCGGGGAGGCCCTGACCGATGGGCTCACGGAAGAACAGAAAGAGCTCTTTGAGGACTACATGACCGCCCAGCGGGAGGTGAATGTTCTGACCGATTGTGAGACATTTTGTATGGCGTTCAAATTGGGCGCAAAGATCATGCTCGATGTGCTGACGGAAGGCCAGATGAGAGGAATCTGACCAATATGAAATGAGTTCCCCCAAGGGATTAGTTAAGCACTCATCCCTTAGGGGCGTTTTCATGTCACAGGGTCAAATCAAATAACCAACGATGCGGATTGTTCAATGATATCCAAACAAAACTGAGATAATAAGAAACGCGCAGGACATGGCGGACCAGATCAGAAACAGCGGGATCTGGAATTTGACCCAATTTTCAAAGGGTACCTTGGCAATGGCCAAAGAGGAGATGAGAATGGCGTGAGTAGGAATGAAGGTATTACCGAAGGCGTCGGAGAAAGCATAGGCCGCAACGGCGATCTGACGGGTCAGGCCGATAACATCAGCAAGCGGCGCCATCAGCGGCATAACAACAGGGGCCTTGCCAGTCACAGACGGAATAAAGAAATTGCAGACCAAGTCGACAAGATACATGAGGACACTGGAAATTACCGGTGGGACATGCTGGAGAGGAAG
>JAFSLL010000011.1 GCA_017448455.1 Oscillospiraceae bacterium
GCTGACATCGTAGATCCGCCCCTCATCGGTACCGGCGTCGTGGACGGCGATGCGCAGCGCCTGAGAGGAGGAGAGCCAGTCGTCCTCGTGCTCGTAGAGATAGAGAGAGACCAGAAGCACGGCAACGAGAAGCAGCAGAACCGCGAGCACGCGCAGAAAATGTTTCCCGCGGCGTTTTTTCTTTTCCATCGCCGATCCTCCTTCCTCAGACCCGATCCGTGCCGGACACGATTACACAAACATATATGATACCACAAAAGAGCGGAAAAGTCATGAAGATGAGGTAAACGAAACAGCCGCGCGGCGCGATGAAAGGCCGCGTGGCTGTTTCGCAGTGTTTTAACGGGACGGGGCGCGGAATGAAGCCGGCGGATGCCCGTCCGGGTGGGAGCCTTACCGCTCTTCGCGGAAGTAGGGGAGACCCAGAGAAGCGGGCGGCTGATTCTCGCGCCTGTTGCGCATGCTGGAGAGCACCAGCACGACGATGGTGACCACATAGGGGGCCATCTTGTAGAGTTCCTTGATGGCGAGGTTCATGCCGGAGGGAATGTACATATGCAGGATATAGAGTCCGCCGAAGAGGAAGGAGGCAAGCACACCGACATTCGGGCGCCAGACAGTGAAGATGACCAGCGCGATGGCGAGCCAGCCGCGGTCGCCGAAGGCGTCGTTGGACCAGATTCCCGCAGCATAATCCATGACATAGTAGAGGCCGCCCAGACCGGCAATCATGGCGCCGGTGCAGGTCGCTACGTATTTGTGACGGCTGACGTTGATGCCTGCGGCGTCTGCCGTGTTCGGGCTTTCGCCGACCGCGCGCAGGTGCAGGCCGGTCCGTGTTCTTTTCAGAATATAAGCGGTGGTCAGCGCAATGATCACGGCGATATAAGCGAGAAAGCCGTAGGACAGAAAGAGTTTCCCAAACCATCCGCCGGACTCCGCAAACGGAAGCGTCTTCCGGAACGCGTTGCTGGTGGCGGAGAGGATGATGGAAGGGACAGCAGCGCCCGAAAGCTTAATGAGCGAACCGCCGAAGAAGTTTCCGAAGCCGACGCCAAAGGTGGTGATAGCAAGACCGGTCACGTTCTGGTTGGCCCGCAGGGTAACCGTCAGGAAGCAGTAGAGCAGGCCCATCAGGAAGGAACCGAGCAGATAGCAGAACAGAGGGATGCAGACGGCGAGGAAATTGTTCATATCGGCCCCGGCGGACTGCTCATAGAAAAAGGCTCCGATCACGCCGCTGATGGCGCCGACATACATGATGCCGGGAATACCGAGGTTCAGGTTGCCTGACTTTTCGGTCAGCGTTTCTCCGGTGCTGCCGAAGAGCAGCGGAGTTCCCTGCATAATGGCCCGGGGGATGAAGGAGATAAAATCAAACATTTACTTCTCCTCCTTTCCCGCGGAATGACTGAATTTGATCTGATAGTTGATGAAGAACTCGCTTCCGATGATGAAGAACAGGATCACACCGGTGAGGATATCTCCGAAAGACTGGTTCAGGCCGAAGTTCGTCGCAATTTCACCGGCACCGCGTTCCAGGAAAACCAGCAGGAAACTGGTCAGAATCATCCATACGGGATTGAACTTGGCAAGCCACGAGACCATGACGGCAGTGAAACCGCGCCCCGCAACGATGTTGGGGGTCAGCGTGTGATTGGTGCTGCCAACCAGAAGGAGGCCCGCAATGCCGCAGATTGCGCCGGAAAGCAGCATCGTGCGGATTATGACACGGTCGACCTTGATGCCGACATAGCGGGCGGTGCGCTCGCTCTCGCCGACAACGGCAATTTCATAGCCGTGCTTGGAGTAGTTCAGATAAATGTACATGGCCACGCAGATGACCGCGACAATAATGACATTCAGCAGGTATTTGGAGCTGCCGATGGTGGGGAACCAGCCAATCTGCGTGTTGGGATTGATGATGCCGATCTGGCCGGAGCCCTTCGGGGATTCCCAGACAACACAGTAATAGGCGACAAGCTGGGTGGCGACATAGTTCATCATCAGAGTGAAGAGTGTCTCGTTGGTA
Source organism: Oscillospiraceae bacterium (assembly GCA_017448455.1). Taxonomy (GTDB): domain Bacteria; phylum Bacillota; class Clostridia; order Oscillospirales; family Oscillospiraceae; genus Limivicinus. Next base: position 2,033 of record JAFSLL010000011.1, read on the forward strand.
TTCCATTTCGCCTTGAAGAAGGCCGGAATTCCGCCCCAGATCGCGCCGGCGAGCGCGCTGAAAACGATCATGCAGACGATGACTGCCCAGTTGGGGAGGGTGTCGCGGAGGCAGATCATGCAGGCAGCGGAAGCAAGGCCGCCGATCAGAGCCTGACCTTCTGCACCGAGGTTCCAGCAGCGCATGCGGAAAGCAGGTGTCACGGCAAGCGAGACGCAGAGCAGCATGGCGATGTTCTGCAGAAGGACCCAGATTTTTCTCTTGGAACCGAAAGACCCCTTCCAGATGGAGACATAGACAGAGATGGGGTCTTCTCCGGTGACAAAGGTGGTAATCAGCGCGCAGAGCAGGAGCGCGAGGATAATGGCTGCGGCACGGATTGCCCAGGATTTGTACCAGGGCAGAGCAGCGCGCTTAGCCACATGAAAGAGAGGCGTGCGTGTTTTGTTATTCATCCGTTCGCCCTCCCAGTTTCGTCATCATCAGGCCGACATCACGCTTGTTCGCACCGCGCCCGGGTACGATCCCGCTGACCTTGCCTCCGCAGAGGACCAGAATCCGATCCGCGAGCTCCAGCAGCACGTCCAGATCCTCACCGACGTAGATCACAGCGACGCCGGCAGCTTTCTGCTGGTTAATGAGGTCATAAATCGTGTAGGAAGAGTTGATATCCAGACCACGGACCGCATAGGCTGTCAGCAGCACCGTCGGCGCGGAAGCAATTTCACGTCCTACCAGCACCTTCTGCACGTTGCCGCCGGAGAGACGTCTTACCGGTGTGGAAATGCCGGGCGTACTGACCTCAAGGTTCTGCACAACCGCTTCCGCCAATTCTTTTGGACTGCGTCTGTCGGTGAAGAGAGAATGGCCCTTCCGGAAGGAGCGGAGCATCATGTTGTCTGCCAGATCCATATTTCCGACCAGGCCCATGCCGAGACGGTCTTCCGGCACGAAGGAAAGGCTGACGCCCATCTCGGCAATACTCAGGGGGTCTTTGCCGATCAGTTCCTCTTCACTGCCGTCATCTTCAATGTAGCGGATGCTGCCGGCTTCCACGGGCTGGAGACCGGCGATGGATTCCAGAAGCTCCTTCTGGCCGCAGCCGGAGATGCCCGCAATGCCGAGTATTTCTCCGGTGTTGGCGGTGAAGCTGACATCATCCAGCTTCAGAATGCCGTCCATGCTTCTGACTGTTAAGCCTTCCACCACCACGCGCGGCTTCGGATCAACCGGATCCGGACGGGTGATGTTCAGCGTCACGGCATGACCGACCATCATATTGGTCATTTCCTGGGCGTTGGTCTGCTTCGTCGGCATGTCGCCGATGAACTGGCCGTGCCGGAGAATGGCGACACGGTCGGAGAGGGCCTCCACCTCGTGCATCTTGTGCGTGATGATGACGACAGCCTTTCCGTCGTTGCGCATGTTGCGGAGAACGGCGAAAAGCTTATCCGTCTCCTGAGGGGTGAGAACAGCGGTCGGCTCATCCAGAATCAGGATATCCGCACCGCGGTAAAGCACCTTAACGATTTCGACCGTCTGTTTCTGCGAGACAGACATGTCGTAGATCTTCTGGTTGGGATCCACTTCAAAGCCGTACATGTCACAGATGTTTCGGATTTTTTCCGAGGCGGCCTTCAGGTCGAGCTTTCCTTCCAGCCCGAGGACGATATTCTCGGCGGCAGTCAGCACGTCAACCAGCTTAAAGTGCTGGTGGATCATCCCGATCCCGAGATCGAATGCATCCTTGGGGGAGCGAATTACAACGTCTTTTCCGTCAATGCTGATGGTGCCCTCGTCCGGGAAGTAAATTCCCGAGAGCATATTCATCAGCGTAGTCTTGCCGCTTCCGTTTTCTCCCAGCAGGGCGAGAATCTCTCCGCGGTAGATATCGAGCCAGACTTTGTCGTTGGCCAGGACCGGGCCGAAGCGCTTGGTGATATCACGCATCTTGACTGCGGCAGTTTTGTTGTCCAAGGGCGTCACACTCCTTTCAAGCGAGCGGTTCACAGAGAATCAAAGAGGACAGGAATGCTGCAAAGGGCAGCGCGGCGGCGGGAACGTCACTGCGCTGCCCTGTGCAGCATGGGCTCCGCACCCCCGCCGAAGCGGGAGTGCGGAGAGAAGTTCAAGCTCA
>JAFSLL010000096.1 GCA_017448455.1 Oscillospiraceae bacterium
CCCGCAGTTTCCCAGTCATAAGATCTGGGTGTTTAACCTGCAAGGTCAGGGGATGACAATAAAAAAACGCAGCCGGGTCGATCCTTCGCTGATGGAAGACATCGACTATGACGCTGACGGAAACGAAGTCGGCAAAAGTTTTGAACCGGCCTGAAAGTAGAAAATGGGAGCATCCGTAAAACAGCACGGATGCTCCCAGATCATTATTCTATGTCTACTTGATATTGCCGAACAGACCGCGAATGATGGAACTGCTGCCGTTGCGCATCACAGAACTGAGGGCGTTCGTTGCCGCACGTTTGGCAATGGTCTTGGCATCGGTCTTCTTACCGCCGAGAACCGTGTTGACAATATTGGTGCTGACGGAACGCATAACCGACGAGGTTGCCGCAGTCGCCGCTCTTGCAACGGCCTTCTTCTTTGCGGCCGCTTCTTTTTCAGCAGCCCGCTGCGCAGCCGCAGCTTCCTTCTCCGCAGCCTTCTGCGCGGCAGCCTCTTCTTTCAGACGCTGCTTTTCGGCTTCCGCTTCTTCCTTCAGGCGCTGCTTCTCGGCCAATGCCTCTTCCGCCTCTCGGATTTTCTGCGCCTCCAGCTCCTCATTGGCCTTCGTGATGATCTCATAAGCGGATTCACGATCGTCGCTGTCGCGATACTTCAGCTCATATTCATCGGATTTGACAAAAGTATTCACAACGTTCTCATCCGCAATGCCCATCTGGCTCTGCGGCGGGAGAATGAACGCGCGCTCGACAATGGTCGGGATCCCCTCTTCATCCAGGAAACTCACCAGAGCTTCGCCGACACCGAGTTCTGTCAGAGCCGTCTCGGTATTGAATGCCGGATTCACCCGGAAGCCTTTCGCGGCGGCACGGATGGACTTCTGTTCAGCCGGCGTATAGGCGCGCAGCGCATGCTGCACACGGTTGGAAAGCTGCGCAAGAACGTCATTCGGGATATCAGAAGGACTCTGGGTGGCAAAATAGATGCCAACACCTTTGGAACGAATCAGCTTGACAACCTGAACAATCTTCTGTACCAGCGCCTTCGGGCAGTCGGAGAAGAGCAGGTGTGCCTCGTCAAAGAAGAAAATCATACGGGGCTTTTCAAGATCACCGACTTCCGGGAGCTTTTCGAAGAGCTCCGTCATCATCCAGAGCAGGAAGGTGGCGTACACGGTTGGGCTCTGAATCAAGCGCTTGGAGGAGAGAATGTTGATATAACCCTTTCCTTCCTTGCCGGTCCGCATCCAGTCGCGGATATCAAGCTCCGGCTCGCCAAAGAAGAGCTCTCCGCCCTCCTGTTCAAACTGAAGCAGCGCGCGCTGAATAGCGCCGACACTTGCGGCAGAGACATTGCCGTACATGGTCGTAAACTCCGCGCGGTTATCGCCGACAAACTGGAGCATCGAGCGCAGATCCTTCAGATCAAGCAGGAGCAGACCGTGGTCATCCGCAACACGGAAGACAATGTTCAACACACCGGCCTGGATCTCCGTAAGACCAAGAAGCCGCGCGAAGAGCGTCGGCCCCATTTCCGATACGGTAACACGCACCGGAATGCCGGACTCCCCAAAAATATCCCAGAAACGGGTCGGGAAGGAACGATAGACGAAGTCCTCCTCAATGCCAAAACGCTGGATGCGCTCCTGCATATTCTCAGAATCCTGCCCCGGCAGACACATACCGGAAAGATCCCCCTTGACGTCCGCCAGAAACACGGGAACGCCCATATCGGAGAAAGACTCCGCAAGGACCTTCATGGTGATAGTCTTGCCGGTACCGGTAGCGCCGGCGATCAGGCCGTGACGGTTTGCCATGGAAGGCAGAAGAAAGAGCTCCTTCTCCCCTGCTTTTGCCAGATAAATTTTGCCGTCTCTGTACATACTGTAACCCCCATTAAAATGCAATTTCCGTGATTTACAGGCGCCGTCTGACGTCTATTTTCTTATTTCAATATACCACAGCTTTTCCGACAAAACAACTGGAAATTGAATTCTGCACGCTTGCTGTCAGAAAAAAACTATGGTATCATATGTGCAATGTTCTTCAGAAATGAGTGCTTTTTATGGTTCTGTATTTTACCGGTACCGGCAACAGCCGCTTTGTCGCGCAGCGGATCGCCGAGATTTGCGAAGATCAGCTGCTGTCCATTAATAAAATGATGCGCCAGCGCCGCCTGGACCCATTCAATGCGCAGTATGCCTTTACATCCGACAAACCCTTTGTCATCGTCTGTCCGACTTACTGCTGGCATCTTCCGCAGGCTGTGGAAGATTTTCTTCTGAACAGCCGTTTCCTTGACTGCAGGGACATGTACTTCTTCCTAACCTGTGGAAGCGAGACCGGTAATGCCCGGGATCACGCCAAAGAAATCTGCAGGAAACTGGAAATGCGTTTTCGCGGTCTCTCATCCACCAGAATGCCGGAGAATTTCATTACGCTCTTCAAAGCGCCGGAACCCGACGAAGCCGTGGCAATCATACGTGCGGCACTTCCTCAGGTGGAAAGCACGGCCCGCCTTATTTCCTCCGGACGGGATATTACCGACAGTTATGCCGGACGAGGCGTTCCTGATTTCGTTCGCCGTCTGTTCTACCGGCTCTTTATCCATGACCGGAAATTCCGGGTCAAAGAGAACTGCACGGGCTGCGCTACCTGCGCGAAGCTCTGTCCGACTGTCAATATCCGTATGAAAAACGGAAAACCGGTCTGGACCGGCCACTGTATCCAATGCCAATCCTGCATCGCGGTCTGCCCGGTTAATGCCATCGAGTTCGGTCTGCGCACCAGACGAAGAAGACGTTATTATCTCTTTGCCGATGGCAGGCAGAAATTTCCGGTGGAGCGGAACGAAGAAGATCTGTTCACGGATGATTAAGTCCCGGGAATACAGGAATGCTTACATTCACCTGATTCTGTATATTGTTTCCTGTTCCGCTTCATGTTATTCTGAAAGTACTGTAATTATTGCTGTTAACTATACTGAACGGAAGGCGGCCTCCCATTGAAGCAAAGAGTCATATCCGCAGTCGTCCTGCTCGCGATCGTTCTGCTCTGTGTGTCTTTATCCGAAGTTACGCGTGTTTTATTCTTCGGCATTGCGGGCGTTCTCTGCTCATATGAGCTGAGCCGCAACCTCGAAAAAATCGAAGTATACTGTGCCGCCTGGGTAATGTACGTATATATTGCCGTTCAGGCACTGCTTGCGATTTTTCACGCCGGTGCGCTTCTTTATATCGCCTGCTTTACCGGCGGCATTTACCTGGCCCTCTTCTCCGGGATCGTACACAAGAAAGTCTCGGGCAACGGTGCCATCTATACCGTGGCAGGACTCGCCTATCCCGGCGTGCTGTTCGGTGTGCTGATGATGATCAGTGTCGGCGAAATCTGGCTTGAAGCACTTGTTCTGGCTGCCATTTCCACCTGGACCTGTGACACCTTCGCCCTGCTCGGCGGGATGCGTTTTGGAAAACACAAACTGGCGCCTCTGGTCAGTCCAAACAAAACCATCGAAGGCTGCCTCTGCGGCGCGCTCGCTTCTCTGGCTGCCGGTTTTGTCATCTGGCTTCTGCCGGTCTTTCCCTATCTTTCTCTCCCGGTCTGTCTCATTACCGCCCTTCTCTCATCCTCACTCGGACAGATCGGCGATCTGGCGGAATCACTGATCAAGCGCATGATCGGGACCAAGGACTTCGGCAATCTGATCCCGGGACATGGGGGCATGTTTGACCGCGCCGACAGTCTCCTCTTCTCCATACCGACTGCTTATCTCTGTCTTCACCTCGCCGGAATCGGTGTGTAAAAATCTTTATTCTTCTATAAAACAGGCACCGTCCTCATGCCGCTGAAAGCGGATCAAGGCGGTGCCTGTATTTTTTAGTGGAAGTCGTGAGCGTTTTGAAGAACCATTTCTTTCACCTTCAGGAGGCGAACCTTGGTGGAGTTCTCATTCTCTTCCAGTTTCATGGTAATATACTTGATGTTCTGTTCCAATTCAGGAATCATGACATATTCCAGGGCGTTGACACGACGGCGGGTCTTCTCAATCTCCTGCGCCATCAGCTGCATGCTTTTTTCAACCTCTGCCAGACGCAGCATATCCTCGAACACTCTCGCCATCTGGTCCAGCGCGTCATCCAGTTCACCGGAAGTCTGCGCGAAACCGTAGGGGTAGATCTCCGACGGATCGTTGTTCTTTGTCGTGAAGCTGTACTGCGGAACATTGACGCTCATGATGTTTTTATACTTCATGTTCAGCTCCACGCTCTGACGGGGATACAGCAGAGCCTGCTCCAGCATTTCGGGAGACATAATGGCGCTGGCAATCTGCAACGATGAGAAAGCCGCTGTCAGGCCCTCTTCCACGCGCTCACGCAGGACCTTATTCTCCCGGACAACATCCATGAACTGTCTCATCAGCTCATCCCGTTTGTCCTTCAGGAGCTTGTGGCCGCGCCGCGCTGTTTTCAGTCGCCCTTTCAGCTGGTTCAACACCATTCTGGTAGGGGTTACTGTTTTACCTGCCAAATACCGTCACCTCCGTTTCATCTTTGTTTCACAGGATTTTATAATCACGGGCACTTAATCCTGCGGGAGGTACTTCTCGATATATTCGGGTTTAATACGTTTGAGTTCTCTCTTCGGAAGGATTTTCAGCAGATCCCAGCCGATGGTTAAGGTCTCTTCAATCGAACGGTTAACGGTGTTGCTCTGACCGACATAACGCTTCTCAAACTCATCCGCGAATTTCGCAAAGAGCTTGTCATCATCGGAGAGGGCCGCTTCACCCAGGATTGTCATGAGTTCTTTGGCGTCCTTGCCACGGGAATAGGCGGCAAAGAGCTGGTTCATGGTACCGGCATGATCTTCGCGGGTTTTGCCAGCGCCGATTCCCTTGTCCTTCAGACGGGACAGCGAAGGCAGTACATCCACAGGAGGAATAATCCCCTTTCGGAACAGCTCACGGGAGAGGATGATCTGGCCTTCGGTGATGTAGCCGGTCAGGTCGGGGATCGGGTGCGTCTTGTCATCTTCCGGCATGGTCAGGATCGGGATCATTGTAATGGAGCCCGTCTTCCCCTGCCGGCGGCCTGCGCGCTCATACATGGTCGCAAGGTCGGTATACAGATAGCCGGGATAGCCGCGGCGGCCGGGAACTTCCTTTTTGGCCGCGGACACTTCACGCAGCGCTTCCGCGTAGTTGGTGATATCGGTCAGAATAACCAGAACCTGCATTCCCTTATCAAAGGCGAGATACTCGGCAGCCGTCAGCGCCATACGAGGCGTGGAAATACGTTCTACCGCGGGGTCATTGGCAAGGTTGGAAAAGACGACCGTGCGGTCGATCGCGCCGGTGCGGCGGAAGTCGTTGATAAAGTATTCTGACTCTTCAAAGGTAATACCGATCGCGGCAAAGACAACAGCGAAGGTCTCGTCATCGCCGAGAACACGCGCCTGTCTCGCGATCTGCGCCGCGAGGGCTGCGTGCGGCAGACCGGAGCCGGAGAAGATCGGCAGCTTCTGACCGCGGACGAGCGTGTTCAGACCGTCAATGGTGGAAACACCGGTCTGAATGAATTCGGCGGGATAGGCACGGGCAGCGGGGTTCATCGGGAGCCCGTTGATATCCCGGTAATCTTCCGCGATGATGGCAGGACCGCCGTCAATCGGCATCCCCATACCATTAAAAACGCGGCCCAGCATGTCTTCCGAAACTGCCAGCTGCTGTGGGTGTCCGAGAAACCGAACTTTTGACTCCGCAAGGTTGATGCCCTGCGCGGATTCAAACAGCTGAACCACCGCGCGGTCCCCTTCCACTTCCAGTACTTTGCAGCGGCGCACCTGGCCGTTGGGAAGCTCAATCTCGCCGAGTTCGTCGTAGGTGACACCTTCGACATGCTCCACGATCATCAGGGGGCTCGCGATCTCTCTTATGGTCTTATATTCTTTAATCATTCTTCATCCACCCCCGCAATCACCTGATCGATTTCCGTCTTCATCTGTTCTTCAATCTCATCATAAGCTGTCTCGAAAGCATTGGGGTCTGCCATCTTGGCGCGACCGATTTTCTCCCGGCAGTCAACAGCAAAGAGGGCATTCATATCGGCACCCTTCTGCAGCGCTTCGCGGCAGAGCACATCATACTGCAGAACGAGGCGCAGCAGACGGAACTGCTTGAGATAGGAGGAATAGGCATCTTCATCGACAAAGGCATTCTGCTGCAGGAAGTCTTCACGGATCATCTTTGCCGTTTCCATCGTCAGACGGTCCGCCGGTGAAAGCGCATCCTGACCGACCAGACGGACGATCTCCTGCAGTTCGCTCTCCTCCTGAAGAATGTGCATGGCGCGAACGCGGTTGGACATGTAGGTCTCGCCGAACTGCTCCGTGTACCACGGCGCCAGCGTATCCACATACAGAGAATAGGACGTCAGCCAGTTGATCGCCGGGAAGTGACGGGCATAGGCGAGGGATGAGTCGAGCGCCCAGAAAACCTTGACAATCCGCATCGTTGCCTGTGAGACCGGTTCAGAAATATCACCGCCAGGAGGCGAAACCGCACCGATTGCCGTAACGGAGCCGCGCCGTTCATCAGAACCGAGGCACTCGACTACGCCGGCACGCTCATAGAACTGCGCCAGACGGGACGCCAGATAAGCGGGATACCCTTCTTCACCGGGCATCTCCTCCAGACGGCCGGACATCTCACGCAGCGCCTCCGCCCAACGGGAGGTCGAGTCGGCCAGAACGGCAACATCATAGCCCATGTCACGGAAGTACTCCGCAATGGTGATGCCGGTGTAAATGGACGCTTCACGCGCCGCGACAGGCATATCCGAAGTATTCGCAATCAGGACCGTGCGCTTCATCAGCGGCTCGCCGTTGCGCGGGTCCTTCAGCTCCGGGAACTCCATCAGAACGTCCGTCATCTCATTGCCGCGCTCACCGCAGCCGATATAGATGACGATGTCCACATCGGACCATTTCGCGAGCTGATGCTGCACGACCGTCTTTCCGGAGCCGAAAGGTCCAGGAACTGCCGCCGTACCGCCCTTCGCAATCGGGAAGAGGGTATCGATGATGCGTTGTCCGGAGTTCATCGGACGGCTCGGAACATACTTTTTCTCATAAGGTCTGGCGATTCGGACCGGCCAGCGCTGCATCATGCTGAGTTCGTGCTCTCTGCCTCTGTCATCCTCAATGACAGCGATGGTATCCGTCACCACGTAGGATCCCTCTCCGGCAACGGATTTCACCACGCCGGAGATTCCGGGAGGAACCATGATCTTGTGCAGAATGGCGCTGGTCTCCTGAACAGTGCCGAGAACATCGCCAGCTTTGAGACGGTCTCCGACATTTGCCACCGGAACATAATCCCATTTTTTGTCACGGTTCAGGGAGGCTACTTCCGTACCGCGCGTAATGGAGTCGCCGGTCAGCGCGCGCATTTCAGGCAGGGGCCGCTGAATGCCGTCGTAAATATTATCCAGCATGCCTGGTCCCAGTTCCACCGACATCGGCATTCCGGTTGTTACAACCGTCGCTCCCGGTCCAAGGCCAGAAGTCTCTTCATAAACCTGAATGGAAGCGCGGTCTCCCGTCATGTTCAGAATTTCACCGATCAGCCGACTCGAGCCGACACGCACAACGTCGGAAACATTCGCGTCTGCCAGCCCTTCCGCTACGACCAGCGGTCCGGATACTTTCGTTATTGTTCCACTCATTTATCAAACTTCCTCTCTTAGGCCTCAATCGCCTAATATATTCGTGCCAACCGCACGCTCGACAGCTTCCCGCAGCGCGTTCCGGCCGAGACCGAGAGATCCCTCACGCCCCGGAATCAGAATAATGGCAGGACTCGGACTGTCTTTGAATCTGTCAATATCATGCTGGATCTGCTGCGCGAGCTTTTCCTCAATATAAATGATCGCGTACTCGCTGTTTTCCCGGGTCAGATCGCGAAGAGCCATTTTCGCTTCTTCCGCATTCGAAGCGGGGCAGGCAGTCAGGCCGACGGCCTTGAATCCGATCACGGTATCCTTCCCGCCGATCACCGCAATTTTAAGCATACAGATCACGCAGCCTTTCCCGTATGGTATCACCGGGCACACCGGCAAGTCTTCCGGTCAGAATCATTCTGACAGCAGTCAGTTCACTCTCCATGCCTGCCAGATAAGCGATTACACATTCTTCACCGAAGGACGCGCGTCTGGCATCAGAAAGAAACTTGGCCAGCGCGTTGTCACAGGCAAGTTCAAATGCGGTCATCGTCCCGCCGCTGACTGCCTCCGCCCCCAATGTCGCCGCTTTGCTGAGGGGCGTCCCAGCAAACAGAGAGGCGATGCCTTCCCCGGCAAGACCGCTCATCATCCGCTCTTCGCTGATACTGCCGCCCGGAACGAGCGCTTCGCGAAGATAGCCGATGTCTTTTCCCATACGCAGAATACGGACCGCGCTGCGGAGATTGGTGCTGTCGGCAAGAAGTGCGGTATAATTCCCGGCAAAGTCGCTGTCCAGCTGTTCCGCCAGTTCCTTCATCTCGGCGAAGTAAGTCCGGTCAAGCAGGAAGTCAGACAGCTGCGGATTTCCGCTTCTCTTCAGAACGGCACGGGCATCTTCCGAAGCTGTGCTGAGCTGTCCGGGCAAATCCCGAAGGCGGTCATCCTGAAAGAGCTTCAGCATTCTCTCCGCAGGAACCCGACCGGCATCGGAAAGAAGATCCTTCTCCGAGCGGACCGCGTCCTCGCTCTTTATCAGCACTTTCACATTATGATAATCATACTTCAGGCGAAACAGATCAAGCGCGGCAGAATCCGGAACCAGGCCTTCCATCTCATGGAAAATGTCAGCGCGGCGCCGGGCCAGGCTGTCTTCGATCTGTTTCAGACTCATCCGGGACATATCGTCGTATCCGTTCTCCACCAGGGTCTTCGCACATTCTTCAAAATTCGGAAGGTCAATCATACGCTCGGCCTTATCGCGGGAGAGCATGCGTGTTTCGCGTGCGCGAAGCAGAGAGGACAGATACAGATAATCCTCTTTTTTGATAGACAAAACAGGTCCTCCTTTCGTCGGACACTCAACGGAACAGAACTTCTGCGAGCTTTGAAGAGAGCTCTCCCCTGCAGAGATCCACCAGCAGTTCGATGCTGCAGTTCGTCTCGATATTGCCGCGGCGAAGGATCAGACCGCCGGAAAAATCGCCGCAGTCATCTGCCAGCGTAAAACGAGCGCCGTTTTCATTCACGATTTTCAGAAGCTTTTCACCCAGCGCCTCGTGATCGTGTCGGTTGAGGATAATTTCCTCTCCCTCTGTGCCGGCGGCATCCCGGACCAGCCGGGAGAGCAGCGCAAGATAATCCTCTTCCGGGAGAGACAGCAGAGATTGTTTCGCGTCTTCAAAGCTCTTCTCCACCATCTCCTGTTTGACGGCGAGCACTTTTTTTCGGGCTTCCATACGGGCAATGCGCAGCGCGCCATCTTCCCTGTCCTGACAGGCCTGAACGCCTTCACGGATTTTCTCGCTGTAAATCCCGGCAGCTTTCTCTTCATACTGCGCTGTGATCCTGCCGCACTTCTCTTCCGCCGATTTGATAATGGCTTCCGCGGCTTCTTTTGCTTCCGCCTCGATATGCGCGATTATTTTTTCGGTTCCCTTCATAGCACCCTCACAATTCCGGTTCGAATCAGGCTGTTTCAACTCTTCAGAAAGCGGTTAAGCTCAGATGAAGAGCAGCATCATCATGGAAGCCAGAAGAGAAAGAATGGCGTAGAATTCAACCGTGATGCACAGGATCATACCTTTGGACCAGTGGTCCGGATTCTTCGCAAGCAGATTAACGGACGCGGCAGCTACTTTGCCCTGATACTTGGCTGTAACCAGACCGCCGATGCCGATGGGCATGCAGGCTGCGAAATAGCGACATCCTTCAACAAAACTGAGGTTCGCGGCGGAACCGTCAAGCAGTCCCATATTCATGATCGCGACGAAGAAGACAACCAGGCCGTAAAGTCCCTGCGTACCGGGAATAACCTGAAGGATCATGACTTTACCGAACTTGCTGGGATCCTCGGTCACCAGACCGGCGCCCGCCTGTCCGGCATAACCCGTACCGATACCGGAGCCAGCGCCGGCAAGACAGGCAGCAAGACCCGCGCCGAGAAGACCGATTGCCAGACCGGAATGTGCAAATAAAAATTCCATAATTCTTTCCTCCTGTTAAATAATTCAAATGATTCTATCAGTTTTCAGCTGTATCGTAGTATTTCGGATTAACCGCAAGCGGACTGAATGCCCTGCCGCCGTCTTTATAGAACTTGCCAAAATACTCCAGACACTGCAGACGCAGGTCGTGGACATAGCATCCCAGCAGGTTCAGCGCAAAGTTCAGCGCATGTCCGATCAGAAAGATCACCAGGAAAAAGACCAGGTTATTCGCAATCGCGCCGATGGTATTAAACACCGTGGCGATTACCGAACCGGCAAGCATCAGCGCCATAATACGCGAATAGGAAAGGATATCGCCGAACCATCCGGTCAGGGTATTGTAGAGTGTCCCGAAAATACTCGTAAACTTCCCAAATCCGGTTGCGCCGCGCGTTCCGCCGTAGAGGATCATCACGGCGCCGACGGCCAGAATCACCTTTCCGATGATTGCCGGAATCGCCGGCATCACGGTTTTATTCAGCGCGAAGAGGATAATACCGACAAGTGTTACCCAGAGCGCTCCCTCTTCCCAGACAGCGGATGCTGTGTCGCCTTTTTTGACCTTTTCCACGGCACTGATGACCATGCCCGTATTCAGGTGAATCATACCGAGCACCATGGATCCGATCAGAACGAGCATGCTGTCTGTCATGGGGTTAAACAGGCTGGGAAGCACCCCCCATCCTTCCGGCTTCCCGAGGATCTTGCCGATCTGCTCCGGCGCGTTCCCAAAAAAGCCACCGGTCAGTGCCCCCATGATGAAGGTGGAAACACCGCCGTAAAGAAGCAGTCTGCAGAATGACAGTGTTCCCTTTTTGGGCCTGATCTTCGCCATGGCAACAAGCGCCGCAATCATCATGATCAGTCCGTATCCCATATCAGCCATCATCAAGCCGTAAAACAGGATAAAGAACGGAGCCATGAGCGGGTTGGGATCCACACCGTCATAAGCCGGCAGCGAGTACATGTTGGTAACCATATTCAGCGCATCGGTCACGCGATTGTTCTTCAGCTGCACAGGCACATCCGGATACTCTTCCGGAACCGGATCCTCCGTCTCCCAGGCAACTCCGTAGCGGTCGAAGACCTGAGCGAGTTCCTCTTCCTTTTCAGCCGGGAACCAGCCCTGCATAATCACGGTACTCCGGATTCCCATGAGCTTTCCTTCCGCTTCGGCCCGGGTAATGCGGGATTCCGCCACATCCGCAGCGAGCTTCAGGGAATCTCTGGCTGGGGCCTGCGCGACAAGCTGAGCCTTCACGGCATCCTTCTCATTAGCGAGAACGCCAAGCCTCTCTTTCGTCTCTTCGCTTACGGCAAAGGCTGTTCCGTCCTCCGTAAAGCTGATTGCCGTAAAACCGTAAGGCCGCAGACAATCCTGAACTTCGTGAAGCATCTCCCGGATACAGACTATCAGAACGTAGTGAACCGTTTTTTCTGAGCGGACCGGGATCAGTTCCGCCTCATCCGAAGCGCGCTCCAATGCGGAGACAAGCTCATTGAGATCGATCCTTCCCGGCAGGGAGCCCCAGAGAAGATTTGTGCGCTCCGTTCCGTTCATGTTCAGCGGCAGATCCACATCCATCCAGGGCTGCAGAGACTCCAGCAGTCCGTTCAGCCGGTTTTCCTCAGCAGAAAGGCGCTTGATCTTCTCCTCCAGACCGTTAATGACCTTCGCCTGATCCAAGGCACCCGGCAAAACCGTATCATCCATCAGGGATTCCAGTTCCGCCTCCGGTTTCGCGCTGAGAAGCGGCTTTTTTTCCGGGGCATAACGGTCGAGGAGCGCAATCGCGTTCTGAAGAGTGCTGAGTTCGTTCCGGTACCCGATCACATCGCTGTTCTCTCTGATAAGACCTTCTTCCAGCAAGCTGTCATCCAATTCGGAAAACTCCACACAGCCGAGACGTTCCAAATTACGGAGAAGGACCTTTACATCCGAACGGACGGCCATCATGCGCAGCTTCTTCATTTTTACAATTGCCATCAGCTGCTCACGATCCTTTCCACAACAAGCTTTGCCGCCGCGCTCAGTTTGTCCGCTGCCGCAGCACGGAGCGCCTCGGTTTCCTTCCGTGTTTCTTCTTCCATGGCAGCAGTCTTTTCAGCAGTCTGCTGATCTGCCTTTTTTCGCAGTTCCTTCAGCTCCGTCTCAGCGCGTTTTCCCGCTGCCTCGATGGCTGCTTTGCCGGCTGCCTCAGCATCCGCGATCATCTGCCTGGCTTTTGCCTCCGCTTCCGCGACCAGCGCTTTTCCCAGTGCTTCCGCCTCGCTGATGCCTTTGATTGCTTCAAACGACATTGGCCCACCTCCCTTTTATACAGTATTCCGGATTTCTGTCTGTTTTCCACATATAGCATGAAATCATATAGAAATATCCTTTTTTATCATACTACAAAGTAACATATGCCGCAAGTAAAACATGACGCAGCGATCATATGATTTTACTATGGAATAACACACGATATCCTTATCGTTGCAAGTCATTATAGGACAATGTTAAAATCCTGTCAAACCGTTTTCCGGGATCTATTTCAAGTTTTTGTAATATCATATATGAAGATTTGTCATAGTTTGGTTGAATCATAAATTCTTCTTGATAAGTCGTTTTACTTTTTGTATAATGTCCTAAATGCACGAGGAGGTGCTTATTTTGACCCTGACAGCTGACGCCCTCTGGCTGAATACAGTTTTTGCGGGATATGACCAGGCGATTCTTGGATTTGCACACAAGCTCGCTGAGCTTGCCGACCCGATCCTCACTCCCCTGAACAGGCTGATCACCCTGCTTGGTGAGAAAGGAATCCTGTTCTTTCTGCTCGCTGTCGTCCTGATGCTTTTCCCGCGCTGGCGCAAAACCGGTGTCTGTATCTTCGGCGCGGTATGCTGCGGCGCGCTGATTACGAATATTCTGCTTAAAGACAGCATTGCCCGTCCGCGGCCCTTCGAAATGTCCGAACTGTTCCGTCAGTGGTGGGAATATGTCGGTTCTCCCGCGGAGGACGGCTTCTCCTTCCCCTCCGGTCATGTTACGGCTGCCGCTGCCGGCGTGACGAGTCTCTGCCTCATGCGCGGCAGACGCTGGTTCCTTCCCGGCGCGGTCTGGGTGCTGCTGATGATGTTCTCCCGTAACTACCTGATGGCGCACTATCCTTCCGATGTGCTGTTTGCGATGTTCATCGGCATCTTTTCCGGCTTTGTCGCCGCCGTAATTACGCAGCTGATTTTCCGTTTTCTGGAGAGCAGCGAGAAGCTCGGTTTCCTGACAGAGATCGGCTTTGATTCTCCCGCTGATCTGAAAGACCGGATTGTTGGGCTATTCGCGAACACGAGGAACAGTCAGCGGGAAAGCGCAGCGGATCCCGACAACGCCAAAGCGCCCCGTGCCGCCCGGGAAAACGTTTCTGCTGCCGGCAGGCATAGCAGCAGTCGGAACGCCAAAAGTTCCGCTTCCTCGAAGGTCACGTATCAGGGGAAGCACTGAATCAATCATAAAAAAGAATCACCTGTGTTTTTCGGCACAGGTGATTCTTTTTCTTTCATCTTTCACGCAAAATAGCAACAAAAAAGACGGGCTGTTTGCCCGACATTTGCCATCATAATCCGGAAGAATCCTCTCTGTCAAGATACAATTCAAAATATTAAACAAAGACCGGCAGTTTACACAAGATCAATTTGTTATTTTTGTCTATTCTACCACTTGTTTTTCCGGTCGAGTTTGTGTATTATAATGCCAGAAAGCAAGGAGGAATGAAATTCCCCAAAGCTCATCCGAAAAGTGGGATCGGATGAGTACCGCTGAAGGATCAAATGGAGGGAACACTCCGACAATGAGCTGATCTCACTTATGAGATGTGCGCGAGTCGCGTGAATGAATGTGCGGGAGAGGATTCCGAAGTTGACGCAGCGGTGCAATTGATTCTGTAGAAAGAGAGGTCAAATGATGTTAGATATTAAGAATTCAGAGAAGTAGGCCCTGATTGTGTTGAGCGATTGAAGCTGCAGTCAGGGCTTACTTCTTTTTTATCGTGTTTTTCACCCGGAAGGGTGTTTTTTTTTGCAAATTAAGTCAGAACAACCGTGTCTCCCGTTGACAGGAAATACAGAACTTTCTCTCTGACGGGGAGTTGGAAGATGCGGCTGATCGCCTTTGCGTACGCGTCCAGCTGTCCCCGGTAGATCTCCGGACGCGGTATACGGTCCGTTTTATAGTCAACAAGCGTCAGCGCGTCTTCCTCAACAAAGCAGCAGTCGACAACCCCCTGAAGCAGGATCTTCTCGTCAGACCTGACATCCGGCAGAAGCTGCCTGGCTTCCGTGAGCAGAGAGAAGCGAAACTCCCGCCTGCAGTCCCGAGCATGACGGATTCTGCTCCCGATCCCGGAGCGGAAAAACCGCAGAATCTCCTCGGCGGAAACACTTGCTGCCTCTTCCGCGGAAAGAAATCCTCTTTCGCGAAGGTGGACGATCTCATCCTCAATCTCAATCAGCGAGCCTGTCTTTTCAAACGCGATATACTGCAGGACCGCGTGCATGGCGGTTCCCCGCCGGGCGCCTGACAAATGCAGACGACTGGAAGGATCCGGCATCTGCAGCCGAGGCCGGCTGACCGGGATCATCGGAAAGGCCTCCCGGTCTTCCAGAGCTGAAGCCGTCAGTTTGGAAGGGAGCATAACATCTTCCTCATGCGGGTAGCGATAAGTGAGCTGTTCCCGCAGATGCTCAAGCAGTGCTTCATTCGGCACCGCGCCAGCCGCAGTGTTCTGCGCCAAACGCTCTTCCTTCGCTTCCGGCGGATCGACAACCGTGGCAGGCAGCGCCGCGAGCAGCCATTGAAGCGGAGCGGAAGCCGCGCTCGTCTGATAGGGTGAGAGCTTCTCCCTGCCGATCACCGCGGATTCCGCCAGTTCATCTGCCTTTTTTACACAGGCAGTCATCACGAGGCGCTCCTTCGCGCGTGTCATTGCGACATACAGAAGACGCATCTCCTCCGACAGCAGTTCCCTGTTCAGGAAACGCTCAATCGCCCTGCGGGACACCGTCGGGAATTCTATTTTCCGTTTCGGATCCGTATATTTGGGACCGAAGCCCAGACGCGGATGAATCAGGACGGTATCGCGCGTGTCAGCTTTATTAAACTGCCTCGCCAGGGCACAGTAAAAGACTACAGGGAACTCCAGCCCCTTGGACCTGTGGATAGACAGAATGCTGACCGATTCTCCGCTGTCGGCAACCGTTCCCGGTTCTTCCCCTTTTCGTTCCTTGTTCTGAAGCCAGAGCACGAAGCGATGGAGCCCCTGTTCGCCGCCCGCTTCAAAACGCTCCGCGAGCACGCTGAGATCGGCAAGACGCTTCAGTCTTGCCTCGCTGTCCTGCATTGCGGCGCAGAGGGCGACCAGTCCCAGCTCTTCGATCACCCGGTACACCAGAGAAACCGGCCGAAGATCCGCAGCCAGAACCCGAAGCTCAGAAAACAGCTTCAGGAAATGCCTTGCGTCTTCTGTATTCGAGCGCTGCAGCGCCGTATAATAGTCCGACTCCGGGTATGCCGCGCGGATCTCCGCCAGTCTGTCAGCAGTAAACCCGAACGCGGGAGAACGAAGCACCGTCAGAAGCGGGATATCCTTATGCGGATTATCCAGCAGGGAAAGAAAGGCAAAGACCACCGAGACTTCATGACTGCTGTAAAACTCCTCACCAGCGCCGGCGTTGACCGGAATCCCGCGCCTGAGTAAGGCGCTGCGAAACACCGAGCCGACAGAATTGGCAGAGCGCAGCAGGATGGCAATCTCTCCCGGTTTTCTTCCTGACCGGATCATCTCCGCTGCTTTTTCCGCAACAAGTTCCGCTTCGGCTTCGAGATCACTGCCGGACGCATTCTCGCGTCGGATCAGATAGAACTCCGGTTCTGTCCCCTGTTCTCTCGCAGGATCGCCCGGAATCAGGAAGTCTGCCTGCGCATAGTTCAGGTCGCCGAGCTTTTCAGACATGCAGCGGGAGAACACACGGTTTACAGCCTCCAGAATTGCCGGGGTTGAACGGAAATTCTCCTGAAGACGGATCAGGCTCAGCGCTTTGCTCTTTTCGGTAAAGATGCCCGGATCTGCCAGACGGAAACGATAGATAGACTGTTTCAGATCACCGACAAAAAACAGATTGTCTCCGTCTCTGCTGACCGCGTGAAAAATGCTGTCCTGAACCCGGCTTACATCCTGGTATTCATCAACCATGACTTCGCGAAAACGCTTTGACACCGCAACCGCAGTTGTTGTCAATGTGCCTTCCTCCGTCTCCAGCAGGCGCAGGCATTCATGTTCCAGATCCGAATAATCAAGACCATTGGAGCGCCGCTTTGCCGTCTGAAACTCCGTTTCCAGCTTCTGCGTCAGCTGCAGCAGCGCGCGCATCGCCGGCATTGTCTCTGCCTGACGGGACATCGTCACCGCTTCTGTTTCACTGAAGAGATCCTCCATCCTGTCGGTTGTCTTTTTACAGCCTGTGCGAACTGCTTTGACCGCCTCCGCGAGCGTGCGGTCGGCCGTCTTCCCAGGCGCGTACAGCCGCGGATACGGGATCGGGAAACAGTTTACCGTCTCATCCCAACCAATCTTCATCTGTCCGCAAAGAGTCCGAAGCGCCCGTAAAGTCTCCCGGAAACTATCCCCATACGCTTTATCCAGACCCGGGTCACTTTCAATCTCTGCTGTCGCTTCTTCCATCATCCGGACCTGTTCGTCAAGCTCCTCCTGCAGATCAGAGAGGTATTCCCGGCCCCACGGCGTGTCTGCTGCATGTTCCGGCAGGCTTTCCAGCGCCTGCAGTTGGTTCCGCACCCAGTAATCCGGATGACCGTGACTCCGAATCTGAGTGTGCAGGCGGAGAAGCAGGTTCTCCATCCGTCTGTCATCCCGTCCGGCGCCGACAGTGTCCGCCAGGGCAAGAAAGTCCGGATCCGCTTCCTGATAAGCCGACTCCAGCACACGCTGCAGAGCGGAAACGCGAAGGCGCTCGCTCTGCTCTTCCTCAAGGATCCGAAATGTGGGAGAGATCCCAAGCTCGCCGGCATATTCCCGAAGGAGCGTCGCACAAAAAGAATGAATGGTCCCGATCTGAGCGGCGCGAACCAGAAGCAGCTGTCGACGCAGATGCGCGTCACCCGGATTCTCCTGAAGACGGTCTGTGATCCCTTTCGCAATTCTTCCGCGCAGCTCTGCAGCGGCGGCACGGGTAAATGTGATCACCAGGAAACGGTTGACGTCTTCTCCTTCCGTGATATACCGCATCAGTCGCTCTGTCAGCACTCGTGTTTTTCCGCTTCCCGCGCCGGCAGAAACCAATACGCTCCCGTCATTCCAGCGAATTGCTTCCGCCTGTGAATCTGTAAAATTCATGACTCTTCCTTCTCCATGCGTTCCCACGCCTCGTCCTCACTCAGTTTGGGAAACAGTCTTCTGTGATCGCCGTTCTCCCCTTCCGCAAAACGACAGACAGCGTGATAAGGGCAGTGATCACAGGCCGAAGCAGTGTCGGAAACAGCCGCGGGACTCGCATCGATTTGCCCGGCAGCAAGTTCCTCTAAGATCTCCTCGACGCAGCGCTCCACATGTCTGCGTAAAACATCCATTTTTTCCAGACTGACAATCGGATCGGTCCCGCGAATCTTCACTGGGATATAGTTCTTCTCCTCGCCGTTCTCCCATGCTTCCTGCAGCACAGGGTCATCAAGGACCAGTCCGGTACGGCGCTTTTCCTTGCGCCGTTCCTTCTCTTCGCTGTCCGGGCCGGGGTCACGGTCAAAACGAAGAACGCCGTCTTTCGCCGGCTGATACAGTACGCCGGCAGGGACACCCGGGATTCCGAAAACCTCTTTACTGCTGTCGCAAAGCGTGAAAAGATACAGCAACAGCTGAAGATCCCGGCCGTAACAGACATCGGACAGACTGAAGCTTTTCTTTCCTGTCTTGTAATCCACAACACGCAGATACAGTTTATCTCCCCGGATCCAGCCGTCAACACGGTCCGCAATTCCTGTCAAAGACGGATTTCGGTCTGTTGCCAGTTCAGAAATGTCATACTCATAAAACAGAGGCACAAATTCGGAACGCCGAAGTTCCTCCGCAGTATCCAGAACAATGCGCTCTGCATCAGCCGAGAGCCTGCGAAACAGATGGAGAAAACGTTCGCTCTTCTCCTTTCCGTCCTGCAGCACATCCCGGAAGTATTCCTGTATATACTTCCGCGTGATCACCTTCAGCTGCTCATCCGTCACCGCCTTGAAGCCACCAAGTTCCGCAACTTCACGTCCGGTCTTCTCCAGTACGTCATGCAGAAAAGTGCCGATCTCCGGCGGACGGTACTCCGCAGTCTCCCATTCCTTCGCCCGCAGGCCGTAACGGCAGTAGTAATGGAACGGACAGTCGGAGAAAGCGGCAAGCCGGCTGTGGCTCAGGCGGATCTTTTTTCCGTAGAGTGCGGAGACCGATTCTTTTGAAAGTGTTCCGCGCTCTGCCCTGGCTGCTTTCCGAAGTGAGAGCAGCTGCTCTCTCTCCGCAGACAGGAACCAGGCCTGAGCCGCTTTCGCTTCCGGAGACGAGCCGCTTCTGTCCGCGCCCGCGGCAAGTGCGTACGCAGGCCGTTCTGCCATCATGCGTACGGAAGGAAGATGCACCTGCTCTTCCTCCAGGTGATAAAGCTTCTTTGCCTGTTCCACGATCAGCGAGGGAAAGCACTGCTCACCGCGGAACCCGCTGGAAGCCAGGAAGAGAACCAAACTCTCCGAAGGCAGGCTGAAGGTGTGATAAATCAGCGCGTATTCTTTCCAAAGAGCCAAATCTCCCCCCCCGACCGGCAGACTGTGGCGTGCCAGAACATCGCGCTCTTCCGAGGTGAAGATCCCTTCCTGTGGGAAATAGCCGGGCAGTCTCTCATCGTTGCAGCCAAGGACAAGCAGGTGCCGGATGTTTCTCCGGCGCATGCGATCAAAATCGCCCGCGGAAACAAGATCGAGAGAGATGGGAATCAGGCCGATATCGTAATGGGATAGAACAGCCTGGAACAGGTTTCGGAAATCATCCGTATCCATCTCGGTTTCCCCCAGAATCGCAGCGGTCTGCTCCAATGCCGTTGCGCAGATATCCCAGATCTGGCAGTATTCCGCGGCAAGCTCCTTCTCACCGATATCTTCCAGATAATCAACGCGCTCCTGAAGACGTTGGATAAATCGGGCTTCATTCAAAAAGACGGTCAGCGCCTCGCAGTGCTCCCGCGCTGTCCGGGCGGATGCGGCCCGGTGCTGGAGCGCAAGCAGCGGCTTTGCCGCTTTCCTTCGCGCCTCATTGATCAGTTTCAGTCTTTTTTCGGTTTTCTCATCAAATGCGCAGCCAAAGC
>JAFSLL010000097.1 GCA_017448455.1 Oscillospiraceae bacterium
GGAATGACCATGCGAAACGGATAGGAAGAGAGTCCGTTCAGGGCATCCGACGCCAGAGAGCCCAAAGAAGGCATCGGGGCGTTGACACCAAGGCCAAGGAAGGACAGATAGCTCTCCGTAAAGATTGCGTTCGGGATCTGCAGCGCCGTAGAGATAATCACAACGCTGATGCAGTTCGGAAGCAGATGCTTCCGGATGATCCAGGATCCTTTGGCCCCGGCTGCCTGAGACGCGAGAACATACTCCTGCTCACGCAGAGAGAGGATCTGCCCTCTGATCAGACGCGACATGGACACCCAGTACAGCACGCCGAAGACAATAAACAGACTGATAATGTTGCTGCCGATCTTTTCCAATGCCGTCCCCGCCAGAGCCGGTCCAAGGGTAACCTTCAAAACACTGGCAAGTAGAATAACCATCAGCATATCCGGAAGGGAATAAATAATATCGACAATACGCATGATGATCAGGTCAACTTTTCCACCGCAGTAGCCGGCAATGGACCCCACTGTCATGCCGATGATCAGAACGATAATGCTGGCAAAAAAACCGACAGCCAGAGAAATCCGCGTACCGTATACGACACGGATAAAATAGTCTCTGCCGGAAGAGTCTGTTCCGAAAATATGCGGAAAAACACTCTCCCCCGCTTCGATCCTCTTCAATTCCGTCTTGCCGTATGTGAAGGGCGCCAGATTGTTGAAAGAGGCATCCACCGGCTTTCCCGGATTCACCCCCAGCATATTATCGTAAGAATAGGGCCAGAACATCGGAATGAAAATGGACGCAAGTGTGATAACGATAATGATAATCAGACTGATCGTCGCCACACGGTTCTTCAAAAGCCGTTTCATACCATCCTTAAAGAATGTAGAAGAAGGGCGCATTTGAACCATGTACTCTTTTTCCGCTTCGGTTGCAGGGAGAAAGGCGTCCACATCAACATGCATGGTAAACTTTTTAGACATTATGCCAACCCCCTTCATTCCAGATTGATTCTGGGATCAACAACCTTATACAGGATGTCACTGACCAGATTCATCACAACAATCAGAACAGCCAGGACGATTGTTGTACCCATTACCATCGGGTAGTCGCGGTTGGTAATGCTGCTGACAAAAGCGCGGCCGATTCCGGGAACCGCAAAGATCTGTTCCACGACCAGCGAACCGGTAACGATATAGGCGAGCATCGGTCCAAAATAAGTTATGACCGGGATCAGTGAATTCTTCAGCGCATGACCAAAAATCACCTTCACCCCGGAAACGCCCTTCGCTTTGGCCGTTCGTATATAATCCTGCCCAAGAACATCCAGCATGGAAGACCTTGTCAGACGCGTGATATAAGCCATCGGGTAGAGCGCCAGCGTAATGATCGGAAGAATTAAGCCCTGAGACGTTGAACCGTTTGCCGGCAGAACTGCCCAATGGATCGCAAAAAGCACAAGCAGAAGAGATCCCATAATAAAAGACGGCATGGAAACGAAAGCCGTGGTGATCACCATGATCACCTTATCAATAAACTTATTGCGCCGCAATGCCGCAACCGCTCCGAGCGGAATACCGACAACCGCAGCAAGACAGGCTGCAATAACGCCCAGTTTTGCCGAAGTTCTCATTCCATCTCCAATAATGTCAATGACCATGCGTCCGCGCTGTTTCAGAGAGGGTCCGAAATCAAAACGAGTGACAACATCCTTCAGATAGGTAAAGTACTGCTCCATCAGGGGCTTATCCAGACCGTATTTGGCCTCCAAGGATGCCTGGGCTGCGGCTGAGATAGCCTTTTCCCCCATAAAGGGTCCGCCCGGAACCGCGTGCATTACGAAAAAGGTAAGCGTAATCACAACCCAAACCGTTAAGACCGCCAGTCCAATCCTCTTTAAAATATATTTCAGTGTTTTCACGCTCATGGCTAATCCGCCTTAATCTGTATTCAGAAAAGCATATCATCTTTTCCGTCAGGAAAAGATGCAAGGGGTACCCCTTGCATCGCGCTAACACTACAGCGCATTACATGACTTAATAATTATACAGGAACCACATAAAAAAAGCAAACCATTTCAAAGAAAGCCGGCTTTTTCTTCTCAAAAAGCAAAGATTCTCTGTCACGGTCTGCATTTTTTATGCAAATTGTATGTATTTTATTGAAACAGTTTCAAAACGGTATCAGCGATTTCGCATCAGGGTTTTCATGCGAAGGCTGTGGTCAAGAATACTCTTACGCAGACGCAGATTCTTTGGTGTCACTTCCAGCAGTTCATCATCCGCCAGAAATTCCAGGCACTGCTCAAGACTGAGAACCCGCGGAGGGATCAGCCTGAGTGCTTCATCAGAGCCGGAAGCGCGGGTGTTTGTCAGATGCTTGGTCCGACAGACATTGACCGGAACATCCTCTGCTTTCGGGCAGACACCGACAACCATTCCCCCATAAACCTTAGTCCCGGGTGTGATGAACATTGCTCCGCGCTCCTGCGCGTTCCAGATGCCGTACGCAACGGCTTCCCCGGTTTCAAAGGCAATCAGGGATCCTGTGCTGCGTCGCGCAATCTCGCCCTTGTAAGGCTCATACTTTTCGAAGACGGACGCAAGAATTCCCTCACCCTTGGTATCGGTCAGAAATTCGTTTCGATACCCGAAAAGTCCGCGGGACGGCACCAGAAACTCCATCTTCATGCGGCTTCCGACCGGTGTCATCTCGAGAAATTCGCCTTTTCTCGCGCCCAGCTTTTCCATCACAGAGCCCATATAGTCCTGAGGAACGTCAACCACAACGCGCTCCACCGGTTCACAGAGCTTTCCGTCAATCGTCTGGTAAAGAACACGGGGCGGAGAAACCTGGAACTCATAACCCTCGCGGCGCATCGTCTCAATCAGAATGGAGAGGCTCATCTCTCCCCTGCCGGCGACGTTGAAACTGTCCGTACTGTTCTCCACGTCCGTAACTCGAAGAGAGACGTCCTTGAGCGTTTCTCTCATCAGACGGTCCCGGATCTGACGGGAAGTGACAAACTTGCCTTCTCTGCCGGCAAACGGGCTGTCGTTGACGGAGAAAGTCATCTCCAGTGTGGGAGCGCTGATCTTCACAAAAGCCAGCGGCTCCGCAAAGCCGCGGGCACATATGGTATCGCCGATGGTAATTTCCCCAATCCCGCTCATGGCAATAATGTTGCCGGCTCCTGCCTCTGTTACCGGAACCCGGTTCAGCCCATCGAACTGATAGAGCGATACCGCTTTTGCTTTTGCCGGAGTTTCCTCAGGTCTGTGGAAATTGCAGACGTCCAGTTCCTGGTTCTGACGAACAACACCCCGCTCAATCCGACCGATCGCGATTCGTCCAACATAATCGTTATAATCCAGGCTGCTGACAAGCATCTGAAACGGAGCGTCTAACTCCATTTCCGGTGCGGGGATATACTCCAGAATTGTTTCAAAAAGCGGCTTCAAATCTGTCCCCGCCACATCCGGGGAATAACTGGCCGTTCCGTTTCGTCCGGAGCAGAACAGCATCGGAGAGTCCAGCTGTTCATCTGTCGCATCCAGATCCATCAGGAGCTCCAGCACCTCGTCCACTACTTCATGAACCCGCTGGTCCGGCCGGTCAATCTTGTTGACGACCACAATCACACGGTGACCGAGCTCCAGCGCGCGGCTGAGAACGAAACGAGTTTGTGGCATCGGGCCTTCTGCGGCATCCACCAGCAGAATGACACCGTTCACCATCTTCAGAATCCGCTCCACCTCTCCGCCGAAATCCGCGTGTCCCGGCGTATCAACGATGTTAATCTTGGTATCCTTGTAGAACACGGCCGTATTCTTAGCCATAATGGTGATTCCGCGTTCCCGTTCCAGATCATTGGAATCCATTACGCGTTCCACGATCTCCTGATTCTCGCGGTAAACCCCCGACTGTTTCAGCATTTCGTCCACAAGTGTTGTCTTGCCATGATCAACATGGGCGATAATGGCCACATTTCTCAACTGATCCATTGGAATCTCCTCTCCTTTATAAACGACAGAGGATTTTATCATCCCCATCATCAAAATGCAATAGCGCAATTATAAATTCTATGAATTGTCATCCAGTGTTTTCAGGCTTCATTGACAAAAAAATGAAACAATCATTGAGATTCTTCTTTTAATTTATTAAATAATATGGTACAATTTAATAGTTGTGCCTCTACTGCAACGATCTTCCAAAGGAGGGTTTTCTGTGGAGAAAAAAGAACAGGCGAGTTTTCTTGAAAAAGTGGCCGCCTTTATTGTTGATAAACGTTTATTCATGATCGGCCTCTTTCTTCTGGCGGCGGCATTCTGCGCCTTCTCCAGAAACTGGGTTCAGGTCAACGACAGTCTTACCGATTACCTGCCGGACAGTACAGAGACGCGCATCGGTTTGGAACTGATGGATCAGGAATTCACGACCTATGCGACAGCAGAGGTCATGGTGCAGAACATCAGCTATCCGCAGGCGCTGGCACTGTCGGAGAAACTGGAGGAAATCGACGGCGTCAAGTCCATCGAATTTGACGAAACCGAGGGGCATTACACCGCCTCTTCCGCTCTGTTTTCCGTTACCTTTGACGGACTGAATGAAGATGAGATCAGCATGAAGGCGCTGCAGCAGATCGAAGAGGAGCTGTCCGCCTATGACCTGTACGTCAACAGCGAGGTCGGCAACCCGCTGAAGGCCATCATCAATTCCGAGATGCTGGTGGTGGACATCATTGCAGTTGTCATCATCATCCTTGTCCTGCTGATCACCTCGAAGACTTACGCGGAAATCCCAGTTCTGCTGCTCACGTTCGGTGCGGCTGCACTTCTGAATATGGGCACAAACTACATGATGGGAGAAATCTCCTTTGTCACCAACTCCATCGCCATCGTCCTGCAGCTTGCACTCGCCATTGACTACGCGATCATCCTCTGCCACCGTTTCATGGATGAACGGGAGGAGGGCAAGGACGCACGTGAAGCCGCTGTTGCCGCGCTCAGCAAGGCGATTCCGGAAATCTCAGCCAGCAGCCTGACAACTGTCTCCGGCCTTTTAGCCTTAACCTTTATGCAATTTCGACTTGGCGGTGATCTGGGCGCTGTCCTGATTAAGGCTATCCTGCTCAGTCTCTGCTCCGTCTTTCTCCTGATGCCCGGACTGCTGGTCATCTTCTCCGGGGCAATTGACAAAACGCATCATCGCAGCTTTGTTCCCAAGATCTCGTTTCTCGGCAGATTTGCCTATGCCACACGGTTTGTAATTCCGATTCTTTTCGCTGCGATCCTGATCAGCACCTATGTACTGAGCCACCACGCCAATTATGTCTATTCCCAGTATTCGGTTTCCTCCATTCGTCAAAACGAAACACAGATTGCGAAATCTCTGATTAAAGATACCTTCGGTGAGGTCAACCAGATGGCTATTCTTGTTCCGTCCGGTGACTATGACCGGGAGGCTGAGCTGATCCGGGAAGTTGAGCAGCTGCGGCCAGTCACTTCTGTTCTCGGACTTTCCAACATTGAAGTGAAAGACGGCTATACGCTGACCAGCAGCCTGACGCCGAGACAGTTTGCAGAGCTGGCAAATCTTGACTTTGATATCGTCCGGGTTCTCTATTCCGGTTACGCCATGACGCAGGATGACTACGGACAGATTGTTACCAATCTTGACAATTATCGGATTACGCTGATCGACCTAATGGACTATCTCTTCAGCGAACGGCAGGAAGTAGAAGTCAACATTCCGCCTGACACGGAAGAGAAACTGGATGACCTGGAAGATCAGATGGAAGATGCCAAGAAGCAGCTTCAAAGCGAAGACTGGAGCAGAATTGTCGTAGAGCTGGATCTTCCGGAGGAAGGAGAGGACAGCTATCAGTATCTGACCATCATTCACGGTATCGCGGCACGTTTTTATACGGAATCCTATGTTGTCGGCAATACGACGAGCTGTTTCGATCTGCGCACCTCCTTTGAACATGACAATCTGCTGATCAGTATTCTGACCATTGCCTTTGTTATTCTTGTTCTCCTCTTCACTTTCCATTCCGCAGGATTGCCGCTTCTCCTCATTCTGATCATTCAGGGCAGTATCTGGTGCAACTTCTCTGTACCGACACTGCGGCATGAGAATCTGTTTTTCCTGACCTATCTGATTATCAGCGCCATCCAGATGGGTGCCAATATCGATTACGCTATCGTTATTTCCAGCAGGTATATGGATCTGAAAAAGAAAATGCCGCTTAAGGATGCCATGATTGAAAGTCTGAACCAGGCTTTTCCGACGATCATCACCTCCGGTCTGATGCTCCTCTCCGCCGGCTTTGTAATCGGCATTCTCACCTCCAATGAGACAATCTCCGCTATCGGCATGTATCTCGGTATGGGCACCAGCATTTCGATTGTTCTGGTCATGTGCGTCCTGCCGCAGATTCTTCTGCTCGGCGATACGCTCATCAAGAAGACCAGTTTCCACATTGAGCCGAATTTCCACAGCACTTCCAAAATGGGCACCATGCGCATAGACGGTCATGTACGGGGAATGGTCAACGGATTCGTCGACGCAGAGATACACGGACTTTTTCACGGCAATCTGAGCGCCATTGTCGATATGAACGGCATCCAATTTGACCAGAGCATAAACCCGCTCCTTGAAGAAGGCAAACATGAGAGCCATAATACAGACGAAAATGAGGTAATACCACTATGAACGGAAAACGTTTCCTAACGCTTCTACTTAGCGCCATCCTTCTGTTCAGCATTGCGGTTCCGACAGCATCCTTTGCCGACAAAGAGGCAGACAATAAGACTGAAACGATCCAGATTCGAACGGAAGAGGACTATTTTCAGCTTGCTGCGAACTGCTCGCTGGATACCTGGTCGATCGGAAAAACCGTCACTCTGGAAAATGATCTGAATTTCGGCGGTGAGGACATTCCTCCGATCCCCACCTTCAACGGAACCTTTGAAGGAAACGGGCATACCATCAGCGGGATGACGCCCTCCACCGACGGCTCGAACCAGGGTCTGTTCCGGTATATTCTGGAACATGGCGTTATTCGGGATCTGTATGTATCTGGCGCAGTCGCTCCTGAGAACGGCAGAAACTATATCGTAGGCATCGCCGGAAGCAACTATGGCGTCATCGAACACTGCAGCTTTACCGGAACCATCTCCGGACTGAATTATGTCGGCGGCATTGCCGGTGAAAATCACGGGACCATTCAGACTTCCAGTTTTTATGGGAAAACGGATGGCAAACGCTTTACCGGTGGGATTGCCGGTTATAACACCGGTCTCATCAGCAACTGCGTCAACAACGGAGATATTAACACCGAGGTTACCCAAGAAAGCGTTGATCTTGCCGACCTTGCGACATCCTCCAGTTCTCTGGCATTGAACCTCCTGAGCGCGGAAGACGAAAACATTGTTTCTGACTCCGGCGGCGTCGCCGGCTTTTCCAAAGGCATTGTCATGAACTGCGAGAACCACGGAATTGTCGGCTACCAGCATTACGGTTACAATGTCGGCGGGATTGCAGGACGTCAGTCCGGTTACCTGACCAATTGCGTCAACTACGGTGATGTGTTTGGGAAGAAAGATGTTGCCGGCATTGTGGGGCAGATGGAGCCGTACCTCGACCTGATTGAGTCCATGAATCTGGGAGATGAACTGGCTCTGCTGAACAAATATCTGAATAACGCTTCTGGGGACCTGAGTAATATGTCTGATGAGCTGCAGGATCTGGAAAACTACTCCAATGGGCCAGCTACTGACAATTCCGGCGCGATCGTTCATGAGTCAGATGCCAAATCTTCCGGCGGCGGTAATATCAGCAGTGATACCAACGGCAAAATCAGCGATGCCGCCGACAGCGTAATCAGCGACGCAGAAGAAAGCGGTGCTCTGTCGAAAGAAGATATTCAGAAAGTTGCAGATGATGTTGATACTGCCATTTCCAGTCTGGCGGACGCATACGGAATCCTCAGCGGAAGTTCCGGTGATCTGGCTTACGACCTCGGACTGGCCAATGATCAGTTCTCCCGCGTTATGATGTTACTGGCCAACGCGATGAACGGCTCCGCCTATACAGATGTCTTTGAAGATGTTTCCGACCAGCTGGGCGAAGATGACACCCAAGGGCGGGTTTCCCGCAATATCAATTATGGCGCTGTAGACGGTGACAACAACATTGCCGGCATTGCCGGAGCAATGGGAATCGAATATGAGTTCGACCTGGAAGATAATCTGGCTTCAACCGTCGGTGCAAACGGAATCGTCAACAACACCTATGACGCCAAGTGCATCAGCTCCGAAAACGTCAACAACGGCAGCATTGTCGGAAAGAAAGACCGCGTCGGCGGGATCGTCGGCAGCGGAGAGATGGGAACTGTTACCACCTGTGAATCCTACGGCAGCGTGCAGAGCACGGAGGGCAGCTATGTCGGCGGTGTTGTCGGCTACTCCGATACCAGTGTTCGCAAATGCCATGCCATGTGCGATGTCGAAGGTCTTCGTTATGTCGGCGGCATTGTCGGCTATGCCAATGAAATCAGCGACAGCGCCTGCATCATCCAGACAGAAAGCTCCGGAGCCTTCGTCGGCGCCATTGCCGGATGGGCCGATATGACAAAGGAAGACGCCATCCTTGAAAACTATTTTGTCCATGACAGATTAGGCGCCATTGACGGGATCAGTTATACCGGGAAAGCCATGCCCGTCACTTATGAAGAATTGATCGCAAAAGACAGTGTCCCGGCCCGGTTCTCGACCGTTACGCTCACCTTCCTCGTTGACGGCGAGGTGCTGGACGAACTGGTACTTGATTACGGTGCGGATGTTGACCTCTCCACGATCCCGGCTGTTCCCGCCAGGGAAGGATATACCGGAACCTGGTCTGATTTTGAAAAAAACAATGTGCACTACAGCAGCAGCATTGAGGCTGTCTATACGCTGAATCAGAGCACATTGGCCTCTGAGACCGTCCGGGAAGACTCCCCGCTGTCTGTCGTTTTGCTGGAAGGCGAGTTTGATGGCGGCGTTACGGTTGATCTCACGCCGTATGAAGGCGAGGTCGTCACAGCGGAGAACGAGACCGTTCTGGAGAGCTGGCAGCTGCAGATTGAGAATCTCAAAGACAGCAGCCGGAACTATACCGTTCGCTTCCTTGTCCCGTCCGAATACCGCGGACAGCAGATTCGCATCCTGCGTCAGCAGCCTGACGGCAGCTGGGCAGAAGTGGAAACCGGCAGCAGCGGAAGTTACCTGACCTTCCCCGCTGAAGGTGATGAGGTAATATTCAGCGCCGTTTCCTCTAACGATCAGAATCACAATACCACGCTCTACTTGATCATCGGCGCAGCTTCGCTTCTGATCCTTGTTCTGATTCTGCTGCTTCGCAAACGAGGCAAAAAAGAAACCCCGTCAGTTGAAAAAGCTGACAGCCAGCCTTCAGAACCTGATGAATCTCAGGCAGAAGAAACAAAAACTGAGAACCCACCGGATTCTCAGTCATAAGAAATACGAAAACAGCGACGATCGAAAACCGGTCGTCGCTGTTTTTCGCTTGATTGATTGTTTATCTCTTGCCCTCACTGAGAATCGCCAGCATCCGGTCACCAAAAGCAGCACAGGTTTCGCCGTCACGATGTCCGGTGATGTGAACATCTTTTTCCGCCTGTTCAATCGTATTGCTCAGGATATCCGCTTTCTCACGCATACCGATATGACGCAAAAGCATTTCCGCTGCCCTCAGGATGCTGGTGGGATTGGCGTACTCCCCTTCCCCTGCTTCCATCTTCCGCGGAGCGGTACCATGGATCGCCTCGAACATGGCACAGTGATCGCCGATATTGGCGCTGCCTGCCGTTCCGACACCCCCCTGAATCTGAGCCGCTTCGTCGGTGAGGATATCCCCATACAGATTTGGCAGGAGAAACACCTGAAATCTGCTTCTGACCGCGGGGTTCACGAGGTTTGCCGTCATGATATCAATATAGTATTCCTCGGTCTCAATTTCCGGGTACTCTGCCGCGATTTCGTGAGCGATACGGGAAAACATGCCGTCCGTTTTCTTCATAATATTCGCTTTGGTAACCACAGCAACCCGCTGCTTACCGTTGTTTCTGGCAAATTCATACGCTGCTCTGGCGATTCTCCGGGTTCCCGCGTCCGTGATTACCTTAAAGTCCATGCTGAGAGATCCGGGGAAAGCAATCCCCCTGCTGCCCAGCGTGTACTCTCCTTCTGTGTTCTCCCGGAAAAATGTCCAGTCGATATTCTCCTCCGGGACCCGGACAGGACGTACATTGGCGTAAAGGTCCAACTCCCTGCGGAGTGTTACGTTTGCGCTCTCCACTGTGCCGCCTTTTGGCGTTGTCGTCGGTCCCTTCAGGAACACATCACAGGTACGAATTGCAGCAAGGGTATCGTCGGGAACGGTTTTTCCGAGCGCGAGGCGGTTCTCGATTGTCAGCCCTTCAATCGTACAGAGCTGAACCTGTCCGCACGCGATCTCCGACGCAAGAAGTGAATCCAGAACGCGTCGGGCTTCCCGCATGATGATCGGGCCGATGCCGTCACCATCGATCAGGCCAATCCGGATCTGTCTGCCCGGCTCGTGAAAATCCCGAGGAGCCGTATCCGCGGCTATCCGCGCCTGTCTGTTCAACTGCTCGCGCAACAGCTCTTCAAAATGAGACACCGCATCACGAATCTCATTCTCTGTTGCGGTATCGGAGAAGCCGTTCGGTAGTTTTTGATCCATTATGATTCCTCCAGTCCCAACATACGACCCCGCGCATTTCGCACATGAGTCAGTACCGTCTCTTCCACAGCATCGGCGTCATGGATAAGCAGCGCGTCATAGATGGCGTCGTGCTCTGCCACGGACTGCAGCGCTCTGCTCTGTTTCGATACAGAGGCTTTGCGGAATTTGGTCATACGCTTGTGGATCCCGTAAAGGGTTGTATAGTAGATTTTACTCCCGGATGCCCGGTAGAGCAGCTCATGGAATCTGGAATCCAGATTCTTTATCTGATCGGAAATGGCTTCCCGGTTCTCACTGCTCTTTTCACTGTAAAAACGCTGCAAATCAATGATATCCCGCATTTCATTCAGCATTCCATCGTCAATATTGGCTGCTGCCCGACGGGCAGCTTCGCCTTCTGTTGAAAGGCGGATCTGGTACATGTCCAGCATATCTTCCCTGCTGATTCCGACAACAACCATCCCTTTGCCGGTCTCTTCCAGGAAGTCTTCCTGTTCCAGTCTGCGAATTGCCTCACGGACCGGTGTCCGACTGACGCCAAGTGTTTTTGAAAGGCTCAGTTCGCTGATTACTTCCCCGCGCGCATAGCGGCCGGAGAGAATATCCTTCTCCAACTGCTCGAAAATCTGATCAGCGATCGATATGTTTTTATGTTCTCTCATGACAGTTTCCTTCTTGCGTACTTAATTACCCAGCTGGCCGGCGGAAAGTTCGCTGATTTTCTGTTCAAGCTCTTCGTTGGAAAGCGAAGCCGTCCGTCCGTCCTCATACTGTGAATCCACCCATTCTTTCACCTGAACAACCAGAGGACTGTGTTTGGTAAGTTCACGCTCTCCCGTCAGCCCATAATTCTGATTGATCCAGTAAGCGATGCCCGCCAGACCGGAGTTTTTGCTGATAGCTACGGACGCAGGCCGGTTAAGGATCTTCTCCGTATTGAAGATATTATAAATCTCCTCGTCCTTCAGCAGACCATCCGCGTGAATCCCCGCACGGGTTACATTGAAATTACGTCCGACAAAAGGCGTCATGGGCGGAATCGTATAACCGATCTCCGTGCGGTAGTAGTCCGCGATCTCCGAAATGACCGTCGGATCCATGCCATCC
>JAFSLL010000098.1 GCA_017448455.1 Oscillospiraceae bacterium
CCGTGACATTCACGCCATTTTGAGTCAGAATTGCCTGAAAACGCTTGATGGTCTGCGCGGATGACGCGTTCAGTTTCCGCTCATCCACATGATTGAGAGGGATCAGATTCACATGCGCGCCAAGGCTGCGAGCGTGTTTGGAAAGCAGATTCGCCTGCTCCGCGCTGTCATTCACGCCCTCGATCATCGAATATTCAAAAGAAATTCTTCTTCCCGTTTTCTCCTGGTAAATCTGACAGGCATTCAGCACCGTCTCAATCCCCCGGTTGGAAGGCATGATCTGGCTGCGGGTCTCATCATCCGGAGCGTGGAGAGACAATGACAGCGTAATGGGAAGCTTTTCCTCCGCAAGCGCACAGATGCCCTCCGGAAGTCCGCAGGTGGAAAGCGTGATATGACGCAGCCCGATATTTCTTCCCCGATCATCGCTGATCAGGCGGAAGAACCGCAACACCTGATCATAATTGTCAAGCGGTTCGCCGATGCCCATCATAACAATATTAGAGACGCGTTTATTCGATTCTATTTCCGTAAACAGGACTTCATCCAGCATCTCGCCGGCGGTCAGATTTCGGACAAGTCCGCCGATGGTTGACGCACAAAACGCGCATCCCTGCCTGCAGCCTACCTGTGTGGAGATACATACGGTATTGCCGTAATGATACTGCATCAGGACGGTCTCGACGGAATTGCCATCCTCTAATTTCCAGAGGAATTTCTCGGTCCCATCGACATCGGAACGCTGGTGACGCAGAACCTCCGGCTTGTAAAGGGCGTAATGCTGACTTAAAAAGTCTCTCATGGCGAGCGGGAGATTGCTCATTTCCGAATAGTCTCTGCATCCGGAGGAGAGCCATTTCCAGATCTGCGTCGCGCGATAGGCAGGGAAGCCGAATTCTGTCAGAGAAGCTGACAGCTGTTCCGGGGATAAAGATAGAAGATCAATCATGTCTTTTTTAATACAGCGGCAAAAAAGCCGTCGTTACCGTTTAACTGCGGCCAGGATCGAAGCATTCCGTTTTCACAGGAATACTCCGGAAGGGAGACCGGCAACAACTGATAATCCGGGTGGGTATCCAGAAAGCTCCGGATCTGAAGCTCATCTTCTTCCGGTAAAACAGAACAGGTAGAATACAGCAGGATTCCGCCGGGAGCAACATAGCGGGCGACATTGGAGAGTATTGTCTTCTGAAGCTCCACGAGCCCAAGCAGATCGGATTCTTTTTTGTTTCGGATTTCCGGATGTTTGCGTATAATGCCGGAACCAGTGCAGGGAACGTCCGCAATCACGACGGGAAAACGTTCCTCGTGATCTTCATAAAAACAGCAGGCATCCTCAACCCGGCACGTAATCGGCAGCCCGAGACGTTGAAAATTCTCTCTGCAGCGCTGCATTCTTTTTTCGGAAACATCACAGGCGAGCACTTCCCCGCCGCAAAGGGCCGCGACGATGCTCTTACCGCCTGGCGCGGCGCAGACATCCAGCACTTTCATATTTTCCCGAATCTGAGCAAGCCGGACGGAAATATGAGCGGCGCCGTCCTGCACGAAAAAGAAGCCTTCCCGATACCCCGGAAGCAAGGTAACATCCGTACCGGAAATATGAAACGACTGCTGCTCTTCATCAGATGCCAGAATAACGGCTTCCGATTCCTGCAGAAGACGAAGCAGCTCCGAATAGCCGCATTTTGACGTGTTCACCTGGAGGGTAATGGACGGCTGCCCTTGATTTGCCTGCAGAAATTCCTCTGTAAACGCCGGGCCGAAGGCCGCGTTCAGGCGCGAAACCAGCCAATCCGGATGGCTGAAACGGACGGCAGGCGGATAGTCTTTGGCGCTGTCCAGCAACTGCTGTTTTTCCCTGCTGATTCTGCGCAGAACCGCGTTTACAAAGCCTGAAGCAAAAGACTTGCCCTTTTCCTTGCAAAGAGCAACCGCGTCATTTACAACAGCGGAATGCGGAACACGATCCAGAAATAGAAGCTGAAAAGCAGAGAGCTGTATGATCTGCAGGACCTGTGGATGAGGTTTGGAAGTAAAGAAGCCGCTGAGAAGCGCGTTCAGAAGGCGCTCATTCTGGATTACCCCATAAGCAATCCGTTCGGCGAGCTTCTGATCCTCCTTAACAGAGCATTTTCCAACCTGAAGCACGCCGCTTCTCTGAAAGGCGACGAGCGCCTCAAAAGCCGCTGTTCTGGCAGGTGAGATCATTAGCGGATGGGATGACCGCGCAGGTAATCAGCGCTTGACATACGGCGCTTGCCGGGAACCTGCAGCTCCGTTACCAGCAGTGTGTTCTGGTCCCCGCAAGCGATTTCAATGCCGTTTCTGTAGGCGGAGAGGATGCTACCCGGGGCCGCGTCACATGTATGTCCGGTTGCTTCCGCGGAAAAAACTTTAACGGTCTCTCCCTGGAGCTGCATGGTTGCGACAGGCCAGGGCTGAAGCCCGTAGATCCGACTGATAATCTGATCGGATGACAGATTCCAGTCTATGGGAGACATGCTCTTATCCAGCGGTTTCACATATGTTGCCTCCGCATGATTCTGCGGAATCCGCGGAGCAGTCCCTCTCTCGATGTCTGTCAGAGTCCTTGAAAGAAGACCAGCCCCAATGATTTTCATGCGGTCATACAGATCTCCGGAGGTCTCCGTCCTGCCGATTGAGACCGTCTCCGTATAGATCAGATCACCGGCGTCCATGTCCTTGTTGAGATAAAAGGTAGTCAGGCCGGTTTCAGAATCGCCGTTGATCACCGCCCATTGAATCGGAGCCGCTCCTCTGTACTTCGGGAGAAGAGAACCGTGAAGATTGACCGCACCGAAGCGAGCGGAATGAATGATTTCATCCGGCAGAAGCTTGCCATACGCGACGACCGCGATGATATCCGCGTGGAACGCAAGCATTCTTTCGGTTTCTTCCGGGCGGCGCAGCGTAGCAGGCTGAAAAACAGGCAGATCATGCTGAAGCGAGAGCTGTTTCACCTCTGAAAAAGCCAGCTCCATTCCCCGACCGCGGGGTTTATCCGGCTGCGTATAAACAGCACAGATTTCAAAGCCGTCCTGGATGAGTCTTTCCAGAGAAGCCGCAGCAAAAGCCGGCGTTCCCATAAAAACTACGCGCATCAGCTGTCTTGCTCCTCACCGCTCATCGCTTTCAACTCTTCGTCTGTCAGCATCCGCTCACACTTGGATGTAAACACGATGCCGTTCAGATGATCAATCTCATGGCAGAAACAGCGCGCTGTCAGTCCTGTTCCCTCCACCTCAAATTCCTTTCCATTACGATCAAACGCGCGAACGCGGACAAAAGCCGGTCTTTTCACAACGCCGTATTCTCCGGGAACACTGAGACAGCCCTCCGGCTCATGCTGCTCACCTTCGGCAAGGAAAATCTCCGGATTGATCAGCTCATATAAGATCGGAGCTTCTCCTTCCGGGACGACGGTATCCAGAACCAGGCAAACCCGGCGCAGAACACCTACCTGCGGGGCCGCCAGCCCGACACCGTCAGCCTGATCCAAAGTCTCCCGCATATCATCCAGAAGGGTATGGAGTCTCGCGTTAAAATCGGTAACCGGTCTGCATTTTTTATACAGTGTCGGGTCGTCCTCGGTCAGTATATTACGTAATGCCATTTAGCATCCTCCGTTAAAAGTCATTCTCGATATAAAAATAGATCCCTTTATTCCCATAAGATTGGATAAAATGAGACAGCAGCGATGACAGGATACGACGGATTCTTTTATCCACTCTACAGCACAGCTGCAGACGATAACGGTAATGATCGCTGATTTTGGCAACCGGAAAAGGGAGCGGACCGATCAGCGACACCGCATCTTCCGGCGTGACCATCTGCAGCAGAGCATCTCTGCTCTCATGAAGTGCCCGAATGACCAACGACTCATCCCTGCCTGAGGCGGAAAAGGAAAGCCAGTCATAAAAAGGCGGCGCCTTCTGTATCCGTCTCATCTCAATCTCTTTGTGATAAAACGACTCGTAATCCTGTTTCGCCGCGAGATGAATGATCTCATTGTCCGGTGAGAAGGTCTGGATATAAGCTTCGCCCATTTTATCTCCGCGGCCACAGCGTCCGATCACCTGCGTCAGCAGCGCAAAGGTTCGCTCTCCGGCGCGAAAGTCATTTCCGTAAAGGCTTTGGTCGGCAGAAAGTACGCCGACAAGCGTAAC
The DNA here is from genome assembly GCA_017448455.1 of Oscillospiraceae bacterium. Classification (GTDB taxonomy): domain Bacteria; phylum Bacillota; class Clostridia; order Oscillospirales; family Oscillospiraceae; genus Limivicinus. Next base: position 4,191 of record JAFSLL010000098.1, read on the forward strand.
ATTATCAAAACTGAGCCCCTTCGCGACCATCTGTGTCCCTACCATGATCGGGATCCGCTCATTCTGAAAACGTTCAAACAGGAGTCGGTGTGAGCCCAGCGGAGACACGCTGTCGGCGTCCACGCGAAGGATCCCGGTCTCAGGGAACAGGTCATTCAGCTCTTCCGATACTTTCTGCGTACCGGGGTTGCTGAACTGTAGTTCCGCTTCGCACTGCGGACAGGCACGATCCAGGGCTTTTGTATATCCGCAGTAATGGCAGATTAATCGGGACGGTCTCGCATGCCAGGTCATCGCGACGGAACAGTGCGGGCATTTGTAAACGAAGCCGCAGCTCGGACAGCTGACAAGTTTGTTCGTGCCGCGTTTATTGAGAAACAAAATACTTTGCTCTCCACGCTCAATCCGACTGAAGATCGCGTCCCGCAGAGGCATGCTGATCGTACCGGAATTGCCGTCTCGAAGCTCTTCCTTCATATCAATAATCTGAACCGCCGGAAGCGGCTTCAGATTATAGCGGCTCTGAAGCCGATAGAAAGAGTAAATATTCTGTTCGGCATAATACCTGCTCTTCAAATCCGGTGTTGCCGAACCGAGAAGAAACAGAGCGCGCTCCTGACGGCATCTGCAATCGGCAATTTCTTTCGCGTGATAGCGTGGATTGGAATCAGAACGATAGCTTTCCTCCTGCTCCTCATCCATGATGATCATGCCCAAAGAGGATACCGGCGCAAATACGGCGCTCCGGGTGCCCAGGACAATCCGCGCCTCTCCTCTGCGAATCCGTTTCCATTCATCGTAGCGCTCTCCGACAGAGAGTCCGCTGTGAAGGAGTGCTACTTCATCGCCGAACCAGGCTTTAAATAAGCTCATCATCTGAGGCGTCAGGGCGATTTCCGGAACAAGCAGAATAACACTGCGCCCCATTTGAAGGCATTCTGATATGAGATGGGCATAAACCCTGGTTTTCCCGCTGCCGGTAACGCCGGAAAGAAGCCCCGTCCGGTATTCGGAAAGATGGAGTTCCGTATTGATTCCGCGAAAAACAAGCTGTTGTTCCTCGTTTAACACGGGAAGCTCCTGGGGGACAATCTCGCCGAAATCAGGCCGCCGGTAGATCTCTGTCTCATACAGCTCAATCACTTCAGAAGCAATCAGCTTCTGGACGACTGCGCGGGATGTGCCGACGAAATGGAGCACATCTTTCAAGGGAAGAACCTCAAAACTGCTCAAAAGCTCAATGACTTCCGCCTGCGTAAACGCGCGACGCCTCCGCTTTTCTTCCGCCAGAGTCAGTGCGGTTTCAAAGTCTGTTTTCAGACGGAGCATTTCAACCGTCTTGTCTTTCGCTCTACGGCTGCCCGCTTTATTCAGCCACAGACCCGCAGGAAGCATTGCCCGCGCGGCCTCATATACCGTGCAGTAGTAGTGTTCGCGCATGAATAAGGCAAGTTGGAGCTGCTGTGCCGAAAGGATCGGCTCAGAATCGACCAGGCTGAGGATGGCTTTGCAATTCACTCGTTCCGTATGATCGGCAAGGGAAAGAACGATGCCTTCTTTCACCTGATTTCCGTTGCTAAAAGGAATGAATACGCGTGATCCCGGATGAAGCCGGTTCTGCAGTTCTTCCGGTACAAGATAGTCGTAAGGCTTATCTAAAGAATAATTCGCGACAGAAACGGCAACTCTGGCAATCATCAGCGAATGGAGAGTTTTCCGGTATAGACTTCGTCAATTGCAGCGGAGACAGGTTTTTTCTCCAATGAAATCTCATGCTCATCCGCTTCCGCAGAGAGTGTGCGGGCACGTCTGGCGACGAGGTTTACCAGCTGATAGCGGCTACCCACTTTATCAACCAGTTCGGCAACGGGGGGATACAGCATCATAGTAATTACGTTCCTTTCCATGATTAAGATTCCAGAATCATCTGAATTCCGGATGAGTTGAATCGGCAGTGTTCTGCGTCTATGATCGACGACAACTCTTTCGCCGCGCGGGCAACGTCATCGTTGAAAATCATATATCGGTAAAAATCAGCCTCGGCGATCTCCTGCCGGGCTCGTGTCAGTCTTGCCTCGATGGCATCCGCGGTTTCGGTTCCCCGGAGAACAAGTCTCTCACGCAGCTCAGTCAGGGAAGGCGGAAGCATGAAAACCGTGACGGCGTCAGGAACCTTCTGAAAAACCTGTCGCGCGCCCTGAATTTCAATATCCAGGATGACGTTCATGCCGTTTTGAAGCTTCTCTTCCACAAAAGCGCGGGGGGTGCCGTAATAATTGGAAACATACTGCGCGTGTTCCAGCAATTCGTCATCACGGATCATCTGCAGGAATCTTTCCCTGGTAACAAAAAAATACTCTCTTCCGTCGACTTCCCCTTCACGTGCGGATCTGGTGGTTGCGGAAATAGAGAAGCAGCAGTCGTTTCGTTCTGAGAGCATTCTGAAAACGACCGTGCTCTTGCCGGAACCGGAGGGTCCGGAAAGTATAATCAGCTTTCCCTGTCTATCCATAAATCGTCATGATCCTTTCAGATGTCGGAGAGCTGCGCGGAGAGCTCTTCCGCGCTCAGCGCTGACAGTATAAGGTGATTGCTGTCCATTAAAACCGCGGACTTTGTGCTTCTGCCAAAGGAGGCGTCAATCAGCAGTCCGCGCTCCCGAGCATCTGCGATGACACGCCTGATCGGAGCGGAATCCGGAGATAAAACCGAAACCACACGATTGGCAGAAAGAAAATTTCCGTAGCCTATAGACAGAATTTTCATAACAGCTCTACTCTCATTCGATATTTTGAATCTGTTCCCGTATTTTTTCTATCTCAGATTTTAAATCCACTACGAGATAAGAAATATCCGAGTCCGTGCATTTTGAGCCGATCGTGTTCGCTTCCCTGTTAAACTCCTGAACAAGAAAGTCCAGTTTTCTTCCGATCGGAGATCCGTCATTCAGCATGGAACGGAACTGGGCCAGATGACTGTGGAGCCGCACCAGTTCTTCATCCGTCGCGATTCTGTCAGCGAACAACGCCGCTTCCGCGAGAATCATCTCTTCTGTTTTATCGGTGGAAGCCAGCAGCTCACTGAGTTTGTTTCTGAGGCGGTTCTGATATTC
>JAFSLL010000099.1 GCA_017448455.1 Oscillospiraceae bacterium
AGTAGAAACGGCGAGTCCGGGTCATGCCGTAACATATTCCTCTGAACCAGCGCAGCGTCGGTATTCGCATAGCAGTATCTGCAGAGGTGTCCGCAGGTATCATAGGCGCCGACGTCCGTTCCCAGCAGGCATGTGCATTCCCCGCCCCGTTGATTTCTTCTTTTTGGCGCGTTGAGATGACATCCCAGCGCCTTTTCGTACAGCGCCACCGTCATACACCCGCCGCAATCCGCGCCGTAGGCCTCTAAGTCATTGCCCTCTGCGCAAGGGCGAAGCGTCATACCACAGTCTCCCACGATTTGGACCATTTGTTTGCCCAGCTCCATTTTCTGCTCATAGGTCGGTGCTTGGAGCTCGGGGAAGTTCCTTCTGACCTTCTGATATAGGTCAACGAATGAGATCACGCAGCTCGTCGTATATCCGGAGAGACTCCTTGCCATATACGCAAAGTCACTCAGCTGTCTCTCCATCGTATAGGTTTCCGTCAGCAGAATCGGGTCATAGCGCCAGGCAACCGCTTTCGGTCCGACGGTATCGGATAGACGCTTGAAGGTCTCCATGACCTGCTCTTTCGGCGGCACACGCGGCTCGATGTCCTCCCCATACGGCGTGATCGTAACAAACCAATACTGGCCATAATCGCGAAGCTCATGAAGATGGGGCAGCATGGGCGCAGGGTTCTTCGAGCAGAAGCCTATCAGATCCACGACCTCCGGGTTCAGCCGGTAGCGCGTTACCATGCCGGGTTCATAGGGATTCCGTACCAACACATAGCCTTCGTGCAATCTGTTCAGAAACCATTTGGAGTAGAAAGCCGGTATATCCGTCCGCATTCCCGTTTGTATGATCGTCTGTCCTCACCCGCCTTCCTCTCATAGTACGCATGGCGTCATGGGTGTTTATGTCCCGTTAAAGTGCTTTCTCATATACTCTATTGTCCGATAGAGCGTCTCTCCATGATAGATTTTTTCAAGATTACCCGCAAAATCAAGCTGATATCTCTTCTGCAGCTTTTTTAATCGCTCCCGCAGCTCCAAATCCCGGGCCCTCTCCGCATCCTCAAAGTCTTCAAAGCTGATCTGGCGCTCGTCTCCCTCCGACAGAGTGTAGAGCCCGACACCAATCAGCCGGACAGGGTTCTTTTCCACCTGTTTCAGCATCTTCACGGCATCCTGGAAAATAGCCACTCCGGAGTCACATGGGAATACGGCGTGGGACCTTGTGATACCCTTCATATCCGCATAGGTCAGCTTCAGCGTCACACCGCTGCCATATAACCCGATGCGCTTTGTCCGATGCTCCACGCACATCGAAAGCAGAAAAAGCGCATCCTCCAGGAACTCATAATTGCTGACATCCTTCTGAAAGGTAATTTCCCTGCTGATGGATTTCGCGTCCTGCGGGCGATACGGTGTTACCCTCCTGTCATCCACGCCCATGGCAAGCTGCGTAATCCATTGTCCCTGTTTGCCAAGCATACCAATGACGTCGCCCTGCCGGTCACGAATATCCCGGACAGTGTGGATTCCGGCAGCATGGAGCTTCTCCGTCGTCTTCGCGCCGACCGTATAGAGCGACCGTACGTCACGGTCTAGCATCAACTCCACAAACGCCTGCGGCGTCTGTATCTCGAAGTAACCGTTTGGTTTTCTTTCTTCGCTGGCCGTTTTTGCGGCGGTTTTGGAGTATGCAAGCCCCACGGAGCAACTGAGTCTCAGCTCATCTCTCGTCCTCTTTTTGATTGTTCTGGCAATCTCCCTCGCGCCCTCCCATGATCCCGCATGCTCCGTTACATCGAGATACGCCTCGTCCAGCGCGATGTACTCCGAGGCAGAGGCATAGGTATTCCAAATCCCGTGCAACTGCTCGGAAACGGCCTTGTACTTGTCAAAATTTGGATGCATAAACACGCCATTCGGGCAGAGTCGATAGGCCTCTTTGATGTTCATGGCCGAGTGTACACCATATTTTCGCGCCTCATAGTTGCATGTCGCAACTACGCCACGCTCAGTCGGGAGAGACCCGATAATGAGCGGTTTTCCGCGCAGAGCAGGGTTGTCCCTCATTTCTACTGCTGCGTAAAATGCGTCCATATCCACATGAACGATGATTTGACTCACCGCTGTCACCGCCGTTCGTTTCTTTTCGGAAGATCGCCCGTTCCTTTCAGATGTACCACTCTCTCATATCCTCCAGACGCAGGCAGGCAAGCTGGCTGTACATATCGTTGTGTCCGCATCCACAGTCGATATCGGTGATCCCTCTGCCATGCCATATACGCATGGGTTCGTTTTTCTGGGTAAGAAGAATCGTGGGAGAGTGTCCGACAACAACGGTTTTCTTTCGCCAAGGGCTCTTCGTGCGCACCTTCAGTATCCCCCAGAGCTTATCATAGTCTTTTTTTGCCGGGAGCGCATGTACGAAGTAATACTCTCGTCCATCAACAACCGCCGATTCAGAAAGCGGGGCTGAGGCGAGTAATTCCAGAATTGCTTCTCTTTCCTCTTTGGATCGCTCAAACACCAGATCCTGATA
>JAFSLL010000100.1 GCA_017448455.1 Oscillospiraceae bacterium
ACAAGCGGAGTTGGTGGGAAGTTGCAAGGTGGGAGTGACGACCTCTCTGCAATCATTTCCAACCACAGATTGAATGACAATCGCGCCGCAGTTTGATATCATTGTCAGAAAAACAAGGAGGCTGGCGGAGATGAATGCGTCAGAGAAGAAAATGGTTCTGCTGATCGGCATCCAGGCCAGCGGAAAGAGCTCGTTTTACCGGGATCATCTGTCAGATATGGTACATATCAGTCTGGATAATTTGAAAACGAGGAACCGCGAAAAAAGGCGGATTGAGGAAGCTATAAACAAAGGTCTTTCACTGGTGATCGATAATACCAACCCGACCAGGAAGGATCGGAAACCGTATATTTTACTGGGAAAAGCAAATGGATATATGGTCTGGGGATACTACCTGAGATCATCGATCACGGATTCTATCGCAAGAAATGAGCTGCGGGAAGGGAAAGCAAGAATCCCCCGAAATGCACTCGCACACACGCACAGGGTTCTGGAATTGCCGGATTATACGGAAGGCTTTGATCAGCTATTCTATGTGCAGCTTGGGGAAAACGGTTTTGTTGTTGAGCCCTGGGCAGATGAGGAGACTCAAAATGGTATTTGAAGATCTTGACAAAGAAATGCGCGTTTACGAAGAGTCGTTGGACCAGTATATTCTGTCGGACATGTATCTTGCTGCGCGTTTGGATGGACGCTCCTTCACAAGGCTTACGAAAGAGGTGTGCCAGTTTGAGGCGCCATTTGACGTTCGTTTCCGGGACATGATGGTCGAGACAACGAAGGCGCTGATGAATTCCGGCTTCCGTATCGTGTATGGCTTTACGGAAAGCGATGAGATCTCCTTGCTGTTCCACCCTGATGATAATACCTTCGGCAGGAAAGTCCGGAAGATCAACTCTACTCTGGCGGGTGAGGCAAGCGCTGCTTTTTCACTCTTGCTTGGCAAAGCAGCCACCTTTAACTGCAGGGTGATTCCGTTGCCTAGCCGCGAACGCGTGGCAGATTATTTTGCCTGGAGACAGGAAGACGCACACAGAAACTCACTGAATGCGTGGTGCTACTGGACTCTGAGAAAAGAGGGGTGCAGTGTTAGCGAGGCAACCGCTGCTTTGGAAGGCAAAAGCGTGCCATACAAAAACGAATTGCTGTTCCAGCGTGGAATCAATTACAATGACCTGCCGGCATGGCAGAAACGCGGAATCGGTGTGACATTTGAGGACGTTCCCAAAGAAGGCTATAATCCGTTGACAAAGGAAACTGTTCTAACGTCCCGCCGGGAACTCGTGGCAAATCTGGAGCTTAAGCTTGGCGAAGAATATCGTCAGTTTATTCTTGGTTTTCTAAACTGATGCCGATGTGAATTAACCACCGGTTGATTGACAACCCTCTCCCACCTGCTATAATAAGCCTCGAAAGGAAGGAATAACTACCATGAACACCATGACCAAAACCAGCCTGTTATATTCGTTCGAGCTCGAATCCCTGTACTTTGAACAGGGCTCGTTTTCGTGCGGAAATAACGGGAGGCTGCGAATGGACATGTGAGTTCAGATAGCAGATATCAGCCGAAGGGCGCTTCTCGGGATTTCCGGGGAGCGCCCTTTTCTTATGCCGCACCATCGTCTAATCGGTAGGACGTCGCCCTTTCAAGGCGGAAATGCCGGATCGTTCCCGGTTGGTGTGACTAACCCCTTATAGACCACTATGGAGGTGGGGCGGTCTGTAAAACCGTCGCCAAACGGCCAGATAGGTTCGATTCCTATTAGGGGGACGCGCCGGTAGCCCAATGGCAGAGGCATGGGACTTAAGATCCCATAAGTGCGGGTTCGAATCCCGAGCGGCGTACGGCCACATAGCCCAAAAGAAGAGGCACTGAGCTAAGGACTCAGACAGTGCAGGTTCGAATCCCGCTGTGGCTACGCAGGTGTGATGCAACCGGAAGACATCACTCTCTCAAAAAGAGTGTTCTGCGGGTCCGATCCCCGCCGCCTGTACGTCCCGGTACCCCAACAGGTAGAGGGGCTGCGTTCAGAACGCAGTTATGTGTGAGTTCGAATCTCACCTGGGACACTCCGGATGATCCGGAAGGAAGGAGGCAGCTGATATGCCAACCATAGATATGGCGGCGACAGGCCGCAACATCAGAGACAAGAGAATCAAAGCCGGCATGACGGTGGCAGACGTTACGGATGCCTGCGGCGTCAGTGCGGCAGCGGTCTGCAAGTGGCAGAACGGCCAGAGCATTCCGACCATTGACAATATGATCATCCTGGCTGCGATCTGGAACTGCAAGATCGATGACATCGTCGTTGTACAGATCGTATGACGACAATTCGGCTCGGTAGCTCAACTGGTAGAGCAGCGGTTTGAAGCACCGTGCGAGGAGGTTCGACACCTTCCCGGGCCATCATCGCTCCTTCGTCTAATCCGGTCAGGACGCCAGCCTCTCAAGTTGGAAATGCGGGGTTCAAATCCCCCAGGAGTGATTATGCTGTCTTGGCAGATCGGTATTGCATCCGCCCCGAAAGCGGCAGTCGCCGGAAACGGCGGGAAGGTTCAACTCCTTCAGACAGCGCCAGCTCATGTAAGCCTAACGGTAAGGCACCCGCTTGGAAAGCGGGGAGTAGCCGGGTGACCGGCGTACAGGTTCAAGTCCTGTCGTGAGCGCACGCCGTGCTGGCTCAAATGGAACAGCACCCGGCCTGAACCCGGGCAGCCGGAGACGGCTTGCAGGTTCGAACCCTGCGCACGGCGAAACTTTTTTGAAGATTTTGAAAAAAGTGCTTGCAATCTTCCTGAGGCCATGGTATAGTGAGCCTCGAAGGAAGT
>JAFSLL010000101.1 GCA_017448455.1 Oscillospiraceae bacterium
ATCGCCGCGATGGCGCTCTGCTCGGAATTGATCTTGCTCTTAATGGTGGTGTCGGCAACCATCTTGCCGTTCTCGTCCAGAATGACTGCTTTGGTGTAGGTGGAGCCTACGTCGCATCCGCCGAAATACTTCATTGATAATCTCTCTCCTAAAGTTATAAGGTATATTTTTCTCTCCCTACGGTCAGGGAAGACGGGGAAACGGGGGTTCAGACGTCGTATTTATACTTGGGGAACTGATTCATAACATACGGATCTTTCAGATGATCCTTACGCTCCATATTGTCGTAGTGATTCTTCAGGAAGGGTTCCACGACGTTGAACAGGAGTTTGGCATCGAGGTCAAAGAAGAAAACGACAAAGAGCACGGCATTCAGCGCAGCGAAAATGCCGATAAACTTCAGAAGAAACCTTTTGAGTTTGCACATATTCTATATCCTCCTCTTACCAGGTCATGGAATCGTCAAAGTCAAGCAGAGACGGATCCAGAGGCTCTTCATGCATAACGGTGGTCATGTAGTCGTTGATCTGGCGGCGGATCTCGGCACGGGAAACCGTACGGCAGTCAGGCAGTGCGTGAGGCATCCAGAAAGCCTTGATGTTTCTCTTGCGGAATTCGTCCTCAAACAGACCGTGCAGTCCCTGCGTGCCCTTGCACTGCAGCTGGTCATACATGGCAACCATGTCGCAGTTGAATTTCTCCATGTACTCCCACAGCTCAAACATGTGCTTCATGCCGCCGACGGCCATGCGGCGCATGGGCGCCCACATGTGATAGGTGGCCATGTCATCCAGCATGTGATCGTAGGAGTCGGTCCGGATCTCCATGTCGAACATCAGGGAGTCCATGTTGATGATGGTATTCAGACCCCAGCAGTTATAGGCCCAGGTGCACCAGTTGGAGAAGTACAGCGGCGCGCAGGACCAGGCGATCACGCGGTGGCGGGTCTTCGGGAAGGGATTGATCTTCTTCTCGACGCACTTGTACATGATCTTCTTGACCTTCTCGCTGGCCTCATCCCAGAACTCGCCCTGGATTCCGTACTGGGTGTTGAAAATGCGGAACAGGGCCTGCGCAACACCGCATACAGGATAGTAATCGGTTTTGGAGGCAACTTCCCACTTCTCCCACTCGTCACGCTGCAGCTTGTTCTGTTTCTCCAGACGCTTGACCATGGATTCCCAGCTGAAGGGGACGCCGGTCTGCTCTTCGATGAACTTCCAGCACTCTTCGATTTCCCGTTTGCAGTGCTCGTGGACCAGGGGGTCATCAAACTGCATCGGCATCGGCAGAGCAAACAGCGGCTTGTTCAGGAACCAGTCCTGCAGAATGGAAGTGGAGACCGAAGCGTCGCAGGCTTCTGTGCAGGTAATGGCGAAGGGGGCGGAATCGGGAACGTCATCCATCAGGAAGATTCCGGCTTCGGCCTGGCACATCGGGCAGGGGTCACCGGGCAGACCGATGGACTGGACGGCGTCGATGTAGTTGAGAACAGTGTGGCTGTTCACGTGGCAGGTGACGAAGTAGGGGATCATCTCCATGGGGATGTAGCGATACCCGGCGTCCATCCAGGGATAGAACAGCGTGCCGCAGGTGGTCTCATTGGCAAACATGGAGGTCTTGTATGCCTCGTTCTGCTTGCCGCCGTGCAGACGGGTGTCGGCGTTGAAGAAGTTGCAGATCTGCTGAATGGAGGCGCTGACCATGGCGCGGTAATGCCAGGCGGAGGCTGCCAGAGCTTCCCCGCGCAGGCCCTGCAGACCACGCTCAAACCAGTGCATGACGGGCAGATAGGTCTGGCCCATCCAGCGGTAGCGCCAGGTGCCCTTGAGAAAGTCAATGGGGTTGTTGCTGTACTTGACAATATCCATGACCATGTGGAGATAGTTGTAGCCCCAGATCATGTACATATAATAGAAGGTGTCCTTGACGCCGCGCCACTCTCTGTGCTTCAGAAGACCGGTTTTGTCTTCATACAGCTCACCCAGGCGCCGGCCGCCTTCTTCGGCCGTATGGGGCTTGCCGTACCAGAAATCTCTGAGCGCTTTCCGAATGCTTTTTGCCATTTTACTTGCCCTCCTGGATTTGCTTGATCTCTACACTCTCCACAAAGGCCTGGAAACGGGTGCGCAGCTGGCCGGAAGCGGAGTTGATGTATTCCTTCTCAATGGAGCAGACCGGCAGACCGAAGTCACGCTTGAGGATGAAGGTGTCAATGACACGCTCATAGCTCCAGTACTCGCAGAACTTGTTGGAGGCGACGATGACACCGTCGGCATGATACTCCTTGGCCAGATCCGCAATGCGCTGCTTACGGGCGCGCATCTCATCCTGCGGGATGAAGCGCGGGCAGTTGGAGGTCTTCAGATAGTGCTCCGCAATCACCCGAAGCGGAGACTTGCCCTCTTCAAGAACGATGGGCGTGCGGGACTCCACAGCGCCGTAGCAGTAACGGTCGCAGACAACCAGCGCGCCGCAGCCTTCGATGAGCTTGGTGAAGTCCGGGTCGTCGTTCTCGGAACCGGCCAGAACGACCTTGCAGCGGAAGTTCTTTCTGTCATCGGGCTCGCGGGTCTTCATCTCCTCCGCGGTTTCACGCAGATACGGGAGAATCAGGTACTTGGGACATGTCAGGCTGACCAGCTGGATCACGTGGAACTCATAACCGGTAATGGTCGGGTTGTCGAGCTTGCGGTAGTCGCCGATCTCATTGATCAGACGGTAGACCTCGTTGTGATCCTCAATTGCTTTGAGCAGGGCCTCGTCGGAGACGTCGATGCCGAAACGCTCGTGCAGGGGGTCCAGAACATGCGCGCGGAGCTGCGTCTCGAAGTGCCGATAGCTGTTTTCCGTGTTCTTGAACGGGATATCGGAAAACTCACAGAAGAAGTCGTCGTTATCGATGATGCGCATGTCATCGACGGAGTCGAGGTGCTTCTGCTGCAGGTGCTCCTGGAAGCGGCAGGTGGCGGTGCAGGTCTCGGTTGCCATCTGGGCGTCAAGGAAGTTGTAGCCGCCCTCCAGTGCGCGCTCCAGCAGGGACCGGGCATAGTGGCAGACACGGCCGGAGAGGTAGTAGGTTGCGATGTCCGGGGATGTGCAGCGCGGCGCTCTCAGACGGACGGAGAAGCAGCCGGGCAGATCGAGAAGTACTTCAGGCATGAAATAGCAGGTATAGCCAATCGCACGCTTGCCTTCGGCCTTCGCCTGCTTGACGAGGTCGTTGTTGGCTTCCTGAAGCAGATTCTCAAAGTAAATCAGGTGTTTGAGATCTCTCACAGATAACCCTCCATATGATAGTTTTGACCGCCGGGCCGGAGCCGGTTCCGCCGCGGCGGACGCTGACAGCTTGGGGATGGCGAAACCGCACAGAATCCCACTTTCACTTCATTCATTATAGACGTGCGTCAAAGACTTGTCAATTCCGAATTTATTTAAAATATCCAAAAAAACGCGGGAAAATCCCGCGTTACTTGTCTTATATATACACTTTTTTGCAAAATGTCTAAACGATACGCCGGGCGTGAAACAGCCCCGAAAAGAGCGCTTCTTTTCGGGGCTGAATGCGATGGCTTTACATGTGTTCCGGTGCGCTGACGCCGATGATGCCGAGGGCAATTTCCAGCACCTGACGGACGGCGGCGCACAGCTGCAGCCTTGCCTCCAGAATGCCGGGTTCCGCGTCCTTGATGCGGCAGACGGTGTAAAACTTGTGGAAGCGGGCGGCAAGCTCGGTAACGAACTTGTTGATGCGGCTGGGATCGTAATCCCGCGCGGCAAGGCGGATCTCCTCCGGCAGCGCAGCCAGCTGCTTGACAAGCTCCCGCTCCTCCGGCACCGTGAGAACGGAAGTGTCGGCGGCCGCGGCGGCTTCCAGACTGTGGCCCTGCTCTTTGAGCGCGGCGATCAGTGTGCAGATGCGCGCGTGGGCATACTGCACATAATAGACCGGGTTCTCGCTGTCCTGCCGGACGGCGAGGTCGAGGTCGAATTCCACCGGGGATTCGGCGCGGGAGTTGAAGAAGTAGCGCGCGGCGTCCACCGGCACCTCATCCAGCAGATCGGTCAGGGAAATGGCCTTGCCGGTCCGCTTGGACATCTTCTCGGGCTTCCCGTCGCGCATGAGCTTTACCAGCTGCATCAGCACGATGTCCAGCCGATGCTCCCCATCGAGATCCAGCGCGTCCATTGCCCCCTTCAGACGGGCGATATGGCCGTGATGATCGGCGCCCCAGATGTTGATGGCCTTGTCAAAGCCGCGGATCTCCAGCTTGTTGCGGTGGTAGGCGATGTCCGCAGCGAAATAGGTATAAAAGCCGTTGCTTCGGCGCAGGACATCATCCTTCAGATCCAGTTTGGCAATCGCCTCTTCGCTCTTGCCCTCGGCGAGCATCTTGCTGCCGAGAATCTCGGAGGTGCGCAGCCAGAGCGCGCCGTCCTTCTCGTAGGTGAAGCCGAGTTCCGTCAGCCGGTCCACGGTCTCCTTTACAAAACCGCTCCGATGCAGCTCGGACTCCAGAAACCAGCGGTCGTACTCCACACCGTAGCGGCGGAGATCCGCCTGCATCTTCGGGATGTTCCGGGCGAGACCGAACCGGGCCATGGCACTGTGGCGTTCCGCCTCCGGGCGGGCGAGCCATCCGTCGCCCTCCTCCGCGAGGAAGGTTTTGGCCAGCGCGATAATGTCCTCGCCTTGATAGCCGTCCTCCGGGAAGGGAGGGGCGTTCTCACCCAGGAGCAGTTCCTGATAGCGGGCGTCGATGGAGGAGGCGAACTTCTCAATCTGATTGCCGGCGTCGTTGACGTAGAATTCACGGCTGACCTCATAACCGGCAAAGCTCAGCACAGACGCCAGGGCGTCACCGAGGACGCCGCCACGTGCGTTGCCGAGGTGCATGGGCCCGGTCGGGTTGGCAGATACGAACTCCACCATGATGCGCTGTCCGGCGCCGTCGTCCAGATGGCCGTACTGTCCGCCCTCCTTCCGAACGGTCCGCAGCACCTCGCTGTACCAGCGCTGGGAGAGACGGAAGTTGATAAAGCCGGGGCCGGCGACAGAGACGGATTCAAAAAAGCTGCCGTCCAGATCACAGTGCGCGATCAAGGCATCCGCGATTTTGCGCGGCGCCATGTGCAGCGCGCGGGCGGAGACCATGGCATGATTGGCGGCATAGTCGCCGTTGGACACATCCTTGGGAATTTCAACCGTTCCGGAGAGCTCCGCACTGTCGGGGAGCGTCCCGTCATGCGCGGCGGCGGCATAGGCTGTCTTCAGCAGTTCGTCCGCATTCTGTTTTGCAAGTTCAATCAGGTTGGCCATTGCTCTTCTCCATCTCTTTCACCGAAATCCGGAAATGATTTTTGGTCACAAAGGTGTGCGCCAGATTGGCGATATAATCGATTTCCACATCGCCGCCGTTTTCATTGAAGCAATGGCGGATCCTGCGGGTATCGATCCCGAGGGGCAGCTCACCGTAGGGTGTGCTGTAAGGGAAGGTGTCCCTGGTACCTTCGCGGAATACCATCCGCCCGGTCAGGGTGCCGTCCCGATCGATCACGACCTGATCGGGCATGACCATCACGCTGGTACGGGTGCCTTCCAGACCGGTCAGTTCCGACTCCTGATAACTCAGGACGCCGATGCCGTCGTCAAAGAAGTAATAGCCGTCGGTATCAAAAACCATGGTATCTTCCACCCCCTGCTCGGCGCGCTGCCGGTTGGTGATGGAGATCCAGACATCTTTCATCATTCTGTTCACACTCCTGTCAGTGGATAGGAATCGTTGAAATCGGGCACGGGCTGCGGCGGAATGGCTTCCACGACGAGCTCCTTCGCGTCCCGGCCGAGGAAAAAGCCCGCGGCGCGGGCGAATGTGACCATGTCGCCGCTGGTATAAAACTTCGTCTCTCCCGAGCCGCCGGTTTTCCCGGTTTTCAGCAGGTGCGAGCACAGGGAAATCGCGCCGCTCTCCGCCGCGCTGATGAGACGGACATCCGGCCCGAGAAAGGCCGTAATGGCAGCTTCAATGAGTCCGTAATGCGTGCAGCCGAGCACGAGGATCGAAGCGCCGGCGTCTTTTGCCGGCTGCAGGTAACGGGCGACGGCGTCCCGGAGAAGCGGGTCATCCGGAGAGAGATGCCCGCTCTCGATCAGCGGGACAAAGTCCGGACAGGGAATCCCCAGCACGGTGCTGCCGGGGCAGCGTGCCTGAATGGCGGCCTGATAGCCGCCGCTGCGGATACTGGCTGCGGTTGCCGCGACCGCGACCGGCCCGTTGATGTCCAGGCGCCGGATGTGCTCGGCCGACGCGGTCAGCACGCCGAAGGCAGGAATGTGCCAGGCTTCCAGCAGGTCCCCCGCATTGGAGGAGAGTGTCCCGCAGGCGACCAGAATGGCCTTTACGTTGAAGGAGGAGATGAAGGAGAGATTCTGCCGTGCCATGACGCGCAGCTGGTCCCGGGTCTTTTCTCCGTAAGGGAGACGCCCGGTATCCCCAAAGTAAACAATGTTCTCATCCGGAAGGTACTGGCGCAGAGCCTGAAGCCCGGTCAGTCCGCCCAGACCGGAATCGAAGATCCCGATGGGCCTGTTGTCCATAGTTTTCCTCCTTTCCCTCTGACTGCGGATTGATAGTATAGCTTAAAAGCGCCCGTAATACAAGTTTTTTTCACTGGATTTTTCGGGAAAGACGGCGTATAATGCCAGCTGCAGATAAGACGGAGGGAACAACATGCATGATGAACTGACCCGCGAAGATATCCGCAAGATGCAGGAGGAGCTTGACTATCGGCGCCTGGAACTGATGCCCGGCCTGATTGAAGAGGTGAAGCGCACCCGCGCCTTCGGAGATCTGAGCGAAAACTTTGAATATAAGGCCGCCAAGCAGGCGCAGAATAAAAACCGGAGCCGGATCCGCTACCTGGAAGGGATGATCAAGACTGCCAGAATCATCGACGATCACTCCGACGCGGAAAGCGTCGGGCTCTTTGACGAGGTGGAGATCTACATGCCGGAGGACGATGAGAGCGAAGTAATCCGCGTCGTCTCCACCGTGCGCTGCGATCCGCGCAAAGGCCTGATCAGCCTGGAATCCCCTTTCGGCAAGCAGGTTCTCGGCAAACGGGTCGGCGACCGCTTTACCGTGCAGGTAAACGACAGTTACAGCTATGAAGCGGAGATCCGTTCCATTACCAAGGCCAAAGACGACGGCTCGGTCCCCCTGATGGGCTACTGATTCCATAAAAACAGACAGCTGCGGCAGAATGCGGGATTGCCCGCCTGCCGCAGCTGTTCTGCATTTTTTGCGCTGCCCTACCGCGCCAATTGAATGGTCCGGGAGTCCGGCTCGCCGCCGTAATACTTCTCCAGGACCGCGGAGAAGACCGCCTCCTCCGGCGCCGCCAGCGAGAACAGCGTCATGCTGCTGCGCAGCTTCAGGTCGTCCGGATAACCGAAGACCTCGTGCGCGCTCAGCCCGTCGAGCGCGAGCAGCGCTTCGGAGATCTCCTTCAGCCGCGCGCCGAGCACCGGGTGGGCGAGATAGTCCTTTGCCTCCTGAAGATCACGGATGGCGTAGTACTGTGCCGTGGAGGAGAAACCGAGACCCTGAATCTGCGGGAAGATATACCACATCCAGTGGCTGCGTTTTCTGCCGGAGCGGATTTCTCTCAGCGCGGTGTCATAATCATAGCGCTGCGCGTCCAGAAAACGGGACAGATCGGATGCCATGTGCAGCCCTCCTCTCAGCCGACCCAGCCGTCGGCGATGTCGCGCAGCAGGGCGTCGCGTTTGCGCATCGGGGTGTCGTCCCACTCCCAGCCGCGGTCCAGCAGCCAGTAAGTCGGCTGATCCTCGATGGGCTCGCCTTCCTCGACCGCGACATCGGGCTTGCGGTTCTCCAGCTTTTTGCGGGTTTCATAGGCACGCAGCTCCTGCAGGGTAAAGGGCAGACCTGCTTCCTCCGCGATCGGAAGCAGCACGTATTCTACAACGGATTCCCGCAGCTCCAGGCTGCCGGGATAACAGGCGAGGGCATCCTCCACTTTCTTTTGGAGATCGGGATCGGCGTCATAAAGCTTGAAAAACTGTTCGACGTTGCTCATGGAAATCCTCCTATAAAAATCTTGTTCCGTACTTGACAAAACGAAAAATATCTGTATAATACTTTTTGCGCTTAGCGGGATTGTGTAAAGGTAGCACAGCGGACTCTGACTCCGTATGTGAGGGTTCGAATCCTTCTCCCGCTGCCACGAGCACCACTTGAGATCGTTTGATTTCGAGTGGTTTTTCTTTGTTTACGGCCTAAAGTGGGACGGAAAAGTTCGGAAAATAGAAGCTTATTTTTCTTTCGCCCTAATTTTCGCCCTAATTGGAATTGCACCATGTCATTATAGCAGATTGCAACACGCCTGAAATAAAATGTACCCCAGAAACTGGACAGCAGAAGTTTTCAAAATCCAAAGAATTGGACATATGCAACTATTTGAAATAGGAGCCAAATCCCACAAACTGGACAAGCAAAGATTTTGAAACC
>JAFSLL010000102.1 GCA_017448455.1 Oscillospiraceae bacterium
CCCTCTACTTTTCGGAGGCTGATAGTCCTCGGCCAATTTCTCGTGTTGAACTCCCAGCGGTATTGTTCTTCAAACGGATTTGGGATGGAGAACAGAGCCGTCAGCAGGTTTTCATGCTCCCACCCGTAAAGATACTGATGGGAAAAGTCACAGTCAGCCAGCACCCAGTTCCGGGTGATCTGCTGATTGAGGACATACTGAATGACTTGGTTTGTATAAACGCCGACGTTCCCGATCTCATGCCATCCAACCATAACATCATCAAGCAGAGTGGCAAGGACATGCTCGCACTGATAGGTGATCTCTCGCGTGTTCGCGTTCTTGGTCATCTGCGTGGGGATGATCCGGAACAGGCCGATGTATTCGTCCTGATCGTAGATATCCACGTAGTTGAAGTGCTGGCAGTAAGCGTTTTTCGGATCGTTCCGCGGCAAAGTGAACTGTGCCGTCCAAAGGGTATTGAGGTTCTTCTTATAGCCGATGCGATAGGCGTTTCCAAGAAAGGCCAGGCGCTTCCGGGTGTTGTGGTCGTAAACAGAGATATAATTCACGATCCCGCCCCCTTACAGATAGCGGTCAGCCCATTGCACGGAAATCTCCAACTGCACCCCGGAGGGGCTGGTATAGACCTGAATGATGTTGCCGCCCGGTTTGAGCGGGAAGAACACGCTCCCGGGCACCCACGACTCCACATCCATCTCACCATTGACCTGCACGTCAAGCTGGTCTGTGTCGATGATCAGCGTGTCGCCGGGGAACAGGTTGATGCCGTTTAGCGAGAGCTCCTCCGTTTCATCCAGCCGGATAGACGCGGCATCGACGGAAAAGACGGCCTGCACATCCACGGGCTGCAGATTGACATAGGCGAAAAGTCTGGCTTTGCAGGTAAATTTCGGCGTGATATTCACGGCGCCGAGCGGCACCTTGAAGCTCATGGTCGGCAGAGCCATATCGAACTGCGATCTGATGCTCTGCTCCCCGGCGTCGATAAGGACAGACATCCGCGCATCATCCATGCTGTACGCGGACCGCACATTGATGAACAGTGCCATGGAGGTGCTGCCCTTATTGAATAGCGATTTGTTAAAGGACGCTTTGCCAAACATGGCACGATCCCTCCTTTACTGCAGATAGACCTTCAACTCACCTGCGGCAAAGTACGGAGTATAGCCATAGGCCAAAGTCAGCGAGGTCGAGAGCGCCTGATAGAACAGCAGATTGCCGCCGCTCTGCGCGTCCATGATACCGACATAGGCTGCGGTGCCGGCGCTGGCGGTCAGTTTCGGGAACGTGACCTCCGCGTTGTTCTGGATGACGGCCTGATCGCCGGAGATCGTGGGCGTGGAGAACGTGACGGGGGCGCGGGTGTAGCCGCCGCCGCTGACCTCCGTGCCGCTGTTGGCCGCCGTGGGGTTGTTGGTGAACAGCGCGACATAGAGCGTGGACGGGATGGTAAATCCCTGCCGCTGCAGCCATGCCGCCAGCGTGTTCGTCCGCACATAGTTAGAAGCAGGCATTTGAGTTTCCTCCTATTACTGAATTGAACGGGTCACGCGGATATTCTGAATAACCCGGTTTCCCCTGTTCTTGATGATGATACGGCAGGGCGTGTCTGCCGTGCCGTTGACAGGGAGCAGAATAAAGCCGGAATTGCTGGTGATGATGGCCGTCTGCTCCTGTGTCTCCGTGTAGGCGAACGGGGGCGAGTAACAGAACGTCACATCAAACTCCCCGTATTTCAAATGCCTCTGCTGGGGCGGTGCGCCCACAACAAAGGCATCGTAGTATTTGCCCGGCTCATTGTCGAACTCCAACCGGCCCTCTCCGGAGAGCCAGAGCGCAATACGCCGCGCAGAGTCCGCGAGGCTCATGTTGTCCGGCTTCACATAGTAGCAGTGAAACGACTCCTGCCGGGCGAGATATGTACCGTCTGACTGGACATGATAGCCGGAGCGTCCGGGAATGTCCGTGAGAATGCGGCGCTTTTCCGGCAGAATGATGCGGGAGGTCGGGTCAACGACGATGCCGTAGCTCTCCGAATGGCCGCTGTTGAATGTAAATCCGGTGGTGATCATAAGCGTCCCCTCCTTCGGAGCTCCTGTTTAATATCCTGGCCGATCTGCTTCGACACTTCCTTGATATCCGCTTCGCTCCGCACTTCCATGTGCTCGATGTTGACCTCGATCTCGATATCCCCTTCATCATTTGAGAGGGGCGCAGAATGTGCCGGGGCAAGCAGCGAGGTCAGATCCGGGGCGGACGTTTTGAGCAGTTTTGCGGCCTCCATCACGCCAGAGGTATCAATACTCAGGGCATTGTCTACGACGCCTTGTGTGGCCGTTGCAACGCGCTCCCGCTTCTTCTCGATACCAATAACCATGCCCTCGCCGACATTCTCAAATATTTCCTCAGTCTTTTTTGACGGAGAGTGCGTAGCTGCGGCGGCTTGCGCTCTGGCAATCGCGTTATTGACGATGCTCGTGATTGCAGCATACAGAGATCCAGCGTTGGAGTACAAACCGTTGACCATGCCGCTGATCATCTGCGCCCCGATGCCCTGCATCGCGCCAGGAAGCCCGGAGACTGTGCTGATCGCGGCCTGTCTCATACTGTTCATGGCAGCCTGCGTCTGGCTAATGATCTGGTCGAACTCCTGCATGAAGCCACGCACGGAGTCTTTCCCCGCCGCAGTCATCTTGTCGGTCAACTGCTGCCCGAGCTTTTCAGCCGAGGACGTGACCTTGGAGGCGTTCTTGTCGATGCCCTGGGCGAGACCTTCTCCCACGCCCTGGCCGATGTTGTCCATGACCACGGAGGGGCTGTGACTGTCGAGCGCGGTACGCACGGCATCGACAACGGCCTGCGCCATTGCCGTCGCCTGCGAGGACGCCTCTCCGGAGCTGGCCGAAATACCGGCAGCAAGGCCGTTGCCGGCGTCCGAGCCGATGGTCTGGAACGTGACGCCCACATTGGAGAACGCGGCGTCAACCGCGTCAATGAACGCGGAGAAGTCCACGTTGGCCCCGGTGCCGGAGATTTCCTCAATGGCGGCCGCGTAGTCGGTCTTGATCGTTTCAAGCGAGCCGGTCAGGTCGGTTTCCAGCGTGGCGAACAGGGTCGCGAGCGAGTCCTTATAGGTATCGACCTGGGCCATGCTCGCCATAATCTGCCGGATCTCATCGTCCGATGCTGTGGCGAGGCCGGCGAGAGCCGCCGCGCTTTCCGCGCTGCCATCCGTGAAGTTCCGGGCGAATGCCTCAATGCCCTCGATGTTGCGGGAGAGAAGGGCGTCCATGTTGGCCGAGTAGTTCTGCAGATAGGTGATCTGCGAGTCCACGGCCCTTTGCAGGGTTTCGGCGCTGGTGATGGCCTCGTTGTCCATTTCGTCCCATAGGCCGATCTGACCGTCCAGGGACTCGCGGGCAGAGTCGTAAGCATCCTTGTACGCCTGAGCCAGCTCTTGGAGCTTGGACTTGACGCGATCCGCGGCCTGTTCCTCCGCGCTGGCAGATCCTTCCGCAGATGATCCGAGATCCGCATAAGAAGCGGACAACTCCTCGATATTGGCCTCGTTTTCTTCAAACGCAGCGCTAAGCGCCTGCTGTTGCTCGGTGAGAGCATTGACCTCCTGCTGTGCGGTATTGACTGCCTGCCAGTAGCCCATCATGGACTGCGCATAGGCGTCATAGGCGAGATACTTCCAGTTGCCCCATTCAGCCTCCGCAGCGTCTCTCGCCGCGATAGCGTCAGTGAGCCGCTGGGTAGCCGCTTCGACTTCTGTCTGCAACGCCTCAATTTGCGTCTGCATATCGATACGCTGACGCATGGCATCAAGCAGGGCGTCGTGGTTCGCCTGATACCGCTCTGCTTTCAACTCAGCCTCAATGACGCGCATGATACCGTCAGCCGTCATATTCAAGCTGTCGGTGTAATCATCATAGGCAAGGCCCAGCTCCGGGATAGCATCGTTCAGAAGCTCGACGATGGCGAGGATCTCCTGCTTTGTGCCAACTGTCTTATGCTCAATACCCATCAGCTCTTGGAGCCGATTGAACAGGGACATGTAGGAGGCCTCGTGCTTATCAACGGTGGCGGTGGCCTCGGAATAGGCGGCGTTGAGTTCTTCCTGCTTATTCAGCAGATCGTCAGTCCGCGCCGTGACCTCTTCCATTGTGGTCTTGTTCGCATTGAATGCCGCCGTCGCATCGTCGATCTGCTTTTTGAGGAGCTGCGCCTCTGCGGAGGTTTCCCCGTAGATCTCGCAGGCTCGCTCATACTCCGCGTTCAGCCGCTGGATTTCGTCATACTGCTGCTTGGAGGACGCCGAGAGTTTGTCATACTCACTTTCGGTCTTCTGTAGAGTGACAGCCAACACAACGAGCGCGGACACGACGGCGGTGATAGCAGCGGCCACAAGGACATACGGATTTGCCAGCATAGCCGCGTTCAGCGCCTTGATAACTGGAATTACAACCTTGATGACCGCAATCGAGCCGCCGAGGACAGCGGTAAAAACGCCCAGCGCCGTCGCTACTGCGGTAATCGCCGGGGCGAGCCACTGGTTTTCCTCAACCATCTTCGCTGCCCAGGAAACGACGTCCGTTCCCTTTTCTGCAAGATTGCCGAGGGCCGGGGTCAGTTGGTCGCCGATGGCGATTTTCAGATTATCGACCGAGTTCTTGTACATCGTGATTTTTGCCTCGGTCGTTTCATACATGATGGCCGCCTTTTCGTTCAAGGCGGTGTTTTCATTCCATGCCCGATTAGCCTGGTCGATGGTGCCGGTCAGAAGATCTCCGGCGCTGGCAAGGCCAAGGATGGCCTTTGTCTGGCGGACGTTGGTGATCCCGAGATCGTTGAGAACGAGGATCGCGCTTTTCCCGTTGCGCTCGGTGTCGTTGAGCCCCCGGATAAAGGCGTCAAGCGCGGTAACGGCATCATCCTGCCATGCTCTCTGGAACTCTTCGGCCGTCATGCCGGCGACAGAGGCAAAGGCTTCGAGTTTCTCCCCGCCCGTCTCGGTCGCCTTGTAGAGCGTGGAGATCAGCGTGGACATGGCCGTGGAGCCTGCCTGGGCCTCAATGCCGAGCGATCCGACAGCAGCGGCAATAGCCAGGATATCCCGCTCGGACATTCCGGCAATGCTCGCGGCAGCGGCCATGCCCTGGGACATGTCAACCACCTTGGAAGCCGTCGTTGCCGTGGAGTCGCCCAAGGAGGCGACGACGGCGCCGAGCCGCTCATAGTCTGTGATGCCGGTGATGTTCGCAAACTGGGCGAGCATCGTCGCCGCGTTATCAGCTGTCAAGTCCGTCGTGGTAGCCAGTTTCGCCATGACGGTCGTGAACTGCTCCACGTTCTCCTGCCGGATACCCAACTGGCCCGCGGTTTCCGCGATCTTTGCCAACTCGGAGGTCGTAATGGGCATGACCGTTGACAGTTCTTTGAACCTGTCACCGAGAGCGGCGATAAAGTCATCACCGCCGCCCACCGTTCTCTTGACGCCGGCCATAGCCGCCTCAAAGGCAACGGCGGAATCGACGCACTCTTTAAGGGCCTCTGCGATCTCCTTCGCGGTCTTGGCAAGCCCCGCAGCAGCGAGCGCATTCGCCAGTTCGTCGATTGCGTCGCTGGACTCTTTGACCTCGTTCCCGAATTCGTCAATGGAGTGGGCGCATCCGTCCGCGCTGTCTTTCGCTTCGTCGAGGAGCTTATCATTCTCCTTGATCTCGGAATCCAGTTCGTTCAGCTGTACCTCGGCGTTGTTGAGCTGCGTCTGCCAGCTATTTGCACCCTTTTCCGCAGCAGCGAGATACTTTTCATTCTCGGCCAGCTCTGCGGTCAAGGCTTCATTCTCTTTTGTGAGTTTTTCTTCCTCGGCGGTGGTGTCGCCCGTGGAGGATTTCAGTTTTTCCAGGGCCTCATTGTTGGCCTGGATCTTCGCCCGGAGCTCCTCGCTCTTTTGAGCGTAGGTCTGCTGGGCGTTGCGGGCATTCTCCAACGCGGACCGGAGAGCATCGACTTTCGCCTTTTGAGATTCATGGAGTCGGGACAGAGCCTCCCCCTTGGCGCTCAGAGCGGCCATGCTGTTGGCGTTGTTCTTATATTCGCTCTCGGTCAGCCGCAGGGCCGACTGCATGTTCTTCAGCTCTGCATTGATTCGGGTTATTGCTGCCCTGTATTCGGACTCACCATCAATGGCGAGTTTCGTCGATACGGTCCGTGTCGCCATGGGTTACCTCCCGTCTAATCGATATCCGGTTCGGACTTCGAGTTCCTGTCTTTATGAATCTGCACCATGTCATAAAAGAGGCCGGGGTTCATGCGGTAGAATTCCATCCGCGACAGGTGCAGGAGCGTCACGGCGATGTAATTGTGCGTCGCTCTTATGCCCCGGCCGGCGCTTTTTTTTCGTGCAATTCGGCGAGGCCGAGATCCACTTCTTCGCTGCTGTCGACTTCGCGCCGATACCCGGCGACGATGGCATTGACAACAGATTTCTTCAGCGTCACATATTCCAGCGGGGTCATCCGCATAGAAATATCGTCGATAGTCAGCATCTTCCGGTGATCGCTCCCGGCTTCACGGCGGCAAAGCTCGCCGTCGTTGGCAAGCTCCACGGCAAACCAGCGGACATTCTGGACGCTCTCCAAAGTGTCGCCCTCAATGGCCGAGAGTGCCTGGTTGACGCCACCGAACTTCTCGTTCACCTTGAACATGATCTCGATGGAGTAATTCAGCGGTCTTTCTTCGCCGTTGATAACGGCGGTAATCATGTTGTCCATGAGGCTCCTTTCTGCCTGTTGCAACGCCCATTACGGCGTAGAAGTGCCGAGGGGCATATAGAAATACCCCTCGGCCGGATAGTGTCTTATGTGCTGAATCAGCTCTTGGTCACGATGACGGTGTAGACCTTAGTGACAGCACCCGCCTCGACCGTGACGGTCAGCGTGTTCTCGCCAGCGGTCCAGGTTGCGGCATTGCCGTTGGTAACGGTAGTGCTGCCGTTCTTGATGGTGATGACGGCATTTGCGTCCTCAGCCGCCGCAGTCACCTTATCGGAGGCAGACGTGGTCGCAGCCGCATACTCGGTGATGTTGGAGCTGAAGGACGGGGTCAGCGGCAGGGTGCCGACAGTCAGTGCGGACAGATTGGCGCTCCCGGAGCCAGCCACGGAGCACTCGGAATCGATCCAGGCGATAGCCGCCGCTTCGCTATCCAGCTCCTTGGTCTTCCGCCAGTTGCCGGCGCTATCGTCGAAGATGGTGAACGAGGTCTGTGCGGTCTGGAAATTGATGGAGTTGCCACGGGTCTGCGCGTTGTCGTTGCCGACAGAGGCCTTGGCCCTGGGGTAGACATAGGCGCGATACTTCTTCACGCCGTTGATCATCAGGACCTTGTAGTAGCCAAGAATGCCCTCCGGGGGAGTGTCATTCTTGTTGTAGGTCACGACGCCATTGGCGACGGTAGCGCCGTAGATGGTGGACGCGATGGTATCGGCCAGGTTGTCCGTCTCCATGGCAATACTGCCGGAGGAGAACTCGGAGAGCTGCTCCGCAAGGCTGTCGTCGGCATACAGTTCGCCGGAGGCAAGGTTGACGGTCAGGTTGGCCGCAACCAGCTTGCCCAGAACGACGCCGGCCGCCGCAGAAGCAGGCTTGAAACAGGGGTGTTTAGCACCAAATTCAGCCATTGGTTTATCATCCTTTCGATTAAAGATTTAGAGAGTCGAGCCACTCGTTATAGACCGATTCTTCGGCCTGTGCTGTGGCATCTGCGCTTTGTTCATTGGAATTGAGCATCCACGCGGTTGCCGCGTTGCCGTGGCCGCCGAATTCATGCACGAATCCGACCTCCGCATTGGTGGCAACTCCACCGCTTTTTTTCGCATGGTAGGTGTGATGCGTCCCTTCCGGGTAGATCAAGGCATACCAGCTTTTCCCTTTCCGCTTCATAAACACTTTCGGGCTACCCATAAGGCGACCTGTGCGAGCGGTAAAGGTAGAGCGGATGGCTTTCTCGTGGGCCTCCTTGATGACTTCCGCCCCGCTCGAAACAATGTCCTTAATGACACGATCCGGCAGCTTCGCCATTTCTTCCATGCTCAGCACGAAGCCGTCGATGTCGTTACATGTAAAGGTCGCCATCGAAATCAACTCCATCCACGAATTGGAATTCAAAGATCTTGTGTCGGCGCACTTCGTCGGTGTCGTCCGTCATTTCGGGCCATGTGAAACCCGCCCCATGGACGGCCGCTTTGGTCTTCCGAATGAGGCGGGTCAGATTGGTAGAAA
The DNA here is from genome assembly GCA_017448455.1 of Oscillospiraceae bacterium. Lineage (GTDB taxonomy): Bacteria > Bacillota > Clostridia > Oscillospirales > Oscillospiraceae > Limivicinus. The sequence continues at coordinate 8,295 of JAFSLL010000102.1, forward strand.
GCGGAGCGTAAAGGTGCACTTGGATCAGGTAAAGCTCCCCGGTCGGCTCATCGTCTGCATACCCCACTCCGATCGTGGAGTAATTGAAGGTGAAGTAGGTCGCAGGCTCTTCGCTTTGGTCTGCTTTTTCATTCCCTGGTTTGGAAGAGTTCCAGACCGGGAAACCGAGGCCGGATAGAGCGGTTTTGATCAGTGAGTCTACCGAGAAACTGTTTAAGATTGTCGGCTGTGGGAAGGTGAACGTCCCCACGATGGAAGAAGATGCATTTGCGAGCGGGTCGATCTCAACGCCGAAAGCGGTCTTGTCGAATTTGTCCTTGTTGAGCATTTCAGGCCCCCTTATCTGGCGCCGGCCCGTCTTTGCACCTTGATCTCCAGCCACACGCCGCGTTCTTCTACGTTGTCGATGCTGATCACTTCATACGGGAGCGGGTCATCGCCCTTGTAGATGATCAGTTTCGGGTCGAGAAGTTTTCGGGAAAAGCGGGTGGTGATCGTCGCAGGCTCGCGGATCTCCAACTGCATAGACTGGAAAACCTCGGTGCCATGAGCATTGACCCATTTGCACATGCAGGGGACGTCTTTGCCGTTAGCTTTGCCGAAAACATTGACCTCGGCCTCCTGCGGGTATCCTTCGCCGTCCAGCCCCCGGTTGATGCGCTTGAAATATACCGGCGTGCGGAGCTCTCCGGGATTGGCGGATTTGCTCATTCGTCCTCACTCTCCTCCGTGGAGATTTCGGGAGCCGGGTCCTCCGTGGCATAGCGGAGCTGGAGCACAAAGGAGTCCGTCATCTTCTTCTTCGTTTCCAGGGCGGTTGCTTGGTACGTCCCCGAAACCTGCAGGCCTCGGTTGTCGTAGTACCAGGCAGCCAGCGACTTGATGAACAAGTCATACTGGGCGTTATTGGAAAACTCACGGACTCCCGCCGTGCGCGCTTCGGATCTGGCAGAGGCCAGCCAGCCCTCGAGCTGTTCATCCGTCGTCTCAGGCGAGGGATTCAGATATGCCCGAAAGCTGTCAACCGTTACTGCCATCCGTCAGCACCTCCTCATTCGGATTTGGTGACTGTTACGGTGTAGGTCTTTTCGAGCGTCGGCCCGGTGCCATCCGTGACCTTGATGGTCAGAACATTCTCACCGGCGCTCCAACTCGCGTTGCTGCCGTTGGTGACTTCGGTGGTTCCGTTCTTGATCTCAATGGTGGCGGTATCATCCGCAGCCGTTGCCGTGACCTTGTTGGAGGCATTGGTGGTCGTGGCTGTGTACGCCGTCACGTCAGGATCGAAGGACGGCGTAAGGGTGAGCGAACCAATCGTCAGCCCCGAAAGGTTCGCATTTAAGGGTTTACGATCGCCAGGCGGAACGCGCTCTTGAGACGGATCTGCTGATCGCCCCAGGCGGTGAGCACCCAGTAGTACTCGCCCTTCTTCGCGTCCTTGTCGGTCTCGAAGATGGTGCCGATATCGTAGTTGATACCGTAGAAGCTGAAATCGCCGACCACGGGAATGGTGGCCTTGTCGCAGAACACCACGGGGTAGCCGAGAATGGACTGCGGCTTGGAGCCGAACAGCGCCTCGCTGTCGTTCGCCAGGGACTTGACCATGGCGAAGTAGTCGGACTTCTTCATGACGACAGAAGCGTTCACGGCGAAGTCGTCGGCCAGGTCGCCAAGCGCCGCAACGATCGCTTCATACATGGTCGCGCCTTCCTTTGCCGTGATGGCGTAGGTGAGGACGCTCTCCGAAGTGTAGGAGGTGTAGTCGTAGAAGCTCATGTGGCGGTGCACGGAATCGGGGGTGCCGCTGTTGTAGATGGCGGTGGCGCTCTTGAAGGCAAAGAACTTCTCGCGCTTCGCCAGAGCGGAGCGGAGGGCGCCCTCGACCGCATTGACGACATCCAGATCGGTGCCGTGCAGAACGGTGTCCTTGATGGTCGCGCTGACCTTCGCTTTCATCCGGCCATAGACAACGGTATCGCCCTCCATGGCGATCTCATTGGCGGTCTGCTGGTCGGTGACGTCAGCCAGATCAGCGTCCTCGATGGTGAAGCCGAGCTTGGGCTCTTCCAGACCGGTGATGTTGGTGATCCTGGCAATGTTGCGCAGGGGGTTGATCTCAAAGGGCTCGATCAGGAGCTCGCGGGCCAGGTTGGTGGGCAGGAGCTTATCGCCATTGCCGAGGTCAGCGGTCGCGGCGGGGATAGCGCCGAGGCCTTCATAGGACTTGCCGGACACGGTGCCCATGATGGCATCGCGGTAGAAATCGGCCTTGGCCTTGATCTTGGCCTCTTTCTCGGTCATGCCGGTACCGGCACCGCCGCCGCTCTGCATAGCGAGAACGGCCTTCTGACGCTTCTCTTCCACGTCGTGGGACTTCTGCAGAATATCGATGCGCTTGGTCAGCTCGTCCATCTTCTTCTGCTTGGCCTCAATCTCCTCGATCGGGGTGTTGGGGTCGGCGGCCTTCTCGTTGATGTAGTCGGCGATGCCTTTCCGCTCATTCTCCAGAGCGAAGATCTTTTCTTTCATTTCGAACAGGGTCATTTCTGATACTTCCTTTCATAGTTTTTGATGATTTTTTCGGATTCACTGAGGATCTTCTTGCGGGCAGCGCGGTCTTCGGCGCTCATGGTGGAGCGCTGCATGAGCTTCAGGAGCTCCTGGAACTTGGGGTGTTCGCTCAAATCCGGGCAGGACAGAAGAGTGTCGAATGCGTCGTCGACTTCATGATCGGTGACAGACTTGATTACTCCCGCATTCCGCTGGGCGGGAACAGCGACAAAGGAAAGCTCGTAGGCGTCTGTGGGATCTTCCAGATTGACATAGCAATAGCCCTCGCCTGGGTACGTCTCACCTTTCTTGTGGTGGTTTTCGCATTCGTACTCCCACGAGGACCAGTTCATACGGAACGAAGTGCCGCACAGTGAACATGTCTTCTTGGAAATCCGGCATCCGACAGATACCTCTTTCAAAATGCCGCCCTCGATTGCATCGATCGTCGACTTGGTCTCTTCCGTGTTCAGCATGTATGCCTTGCCGACAAGTCTCCTGAGCGGTTCTCCCGCTTGGTTCTGATCCGTGGTTTTCTGCACTTCGCAGGCATAGATCCGGCACATCTGCTGATCCGCAGACCAATAGTGATCGCGGATAACGGTCTTCCCGACAAACAATTCGGCAAGTTTATCCAGCGTCTTGTTGGTGAATCGTTCCAGATCCCGGTCGATGTCGTTGTCGCACATAACCACGGAGAAGCAGTAGACTTCCTCCGGGGTAAGCTCCCTTTTGCTGAACTGGTTGATCAGAGCAATGTCCGCCTGGGCATCGGCGCTCTTCACAGCCAAAGTCAGAGATTTCAGTACTTTTGCCAATTCAGCCCCTCCTTTCCTGTAGATTTCGCGGGGAAATGGGTATAAAAAATCCGACGATTATTCATCGTCGGTTGCGGATTGGGGATGTTCTTCCTGCGGCGTAAGAAGGTCTTTGCCGAGCTTGAATAGCACCCAACATCGGAGCAGATGCAGCGCCTGCTCAAAATAGGTCCATTTTCGATAAGCCATGATCATTCACCCTCGAAACGCCGCAGATCAGTCCGGGTGGACTATTCTGCTTTTCCCGATGCGGACTTTTTTGCCCTCTCGATATCCTTCCTCAATGCGCTTTCGCGCCGATCAAGGGGCAGAAGGTAATACATAGAGGCGTTGATGCCGAGGGCTTCCGCCTCTTTTACAAGATCTTCATTCATCCGGAGGCTCCTCTTCTTTGGGCGGCAGGGCTACCGGCTCCCGCTTCCCGTTTGCCATGACTTTCGGCTTCTCGTTCACGGTATAGTCAAGCGTTGCGAGATCCTGGGAGATCATGGCATGCTTGCCTATGCCGCCCGGCAGGGCGGGCATGTTCCTCGATGCCCGGATCTCATCCGGCGTTTTCCATGCGGAGCGCACGGCCTTGTAATCGACCTCGGCCTGTGTCGCGGCGTCGGCCCGGAGGATGCTCTCCATGTTGAACTTGAAGTGATAGCCGCGCTTCCGCTGTTCAGCCGTCAGCAGTTTGCGGTCAAGCTCCTGCTCATAGGCCGTCACGATTGGGAGCATGGTCAGCATGAGGAATTCAAGCATCTGCTGCTCCTGGGAAGTGAACGACGTATCGGAATAGTCGCCCAGTAGGTGCGGCGGGAGGTTATAGACCATAGCCACCTTCGAGCGGGTGATCTTCTCAACCTCAAAGAGTTTGCTGTCAACCGGCGACAGGTTCATGACTTTGGCGGTGACGCCGGACTCCAACAGGAGGATGTTCCCGGAGGTCTCCCGGTAGGTCTCCATGAAGTCCTCGATCATCTGCTTCTTCTGCTCCGCACCGAGGTTTGCCGGCGCTTCGAGAACAATCGCAGAATTGACACCCTGTTCCAGTTGCTTTGCAGAGAATTCCTGGATGTTTTCGGAGTATCGAAGGGTATCAAAAAGAACGGAAACGGGGCTTATGCCGCCGATCCCGTTCGTGGAGATAAAGGGAACGTGGACCATGTAATAGTCATGCACGAGGAACTCCGGCCCTTCGTCTGGCGTGATCCTCCACCAGAGCTCCTTTGACTCCTTTTCGATGATCGGGCGCACCTTCGTCGGGTCCAGGACGTCAAGACGAAATGTGCTCTCTCCGGGAAAGAAAACCTTTAAGGCATAGCAATCTCCGGCCGTTCCTCTGCAGGCTTCCAGAGTTTTGAAGAATGTGCAGCTTGTCATATAGGGATTCGGGGCGAAAGAAACCATGTCGTTGAGGTCATTTCGCACCGGCGAAGCCCCTCTATACAACTGCACAGGCATTGCAGAGAACGCGTTGGAGATCCGGGAGACCGCCGCAAAGATCAACTCGCTGTTTCGGAGCGTATAGTCGCCGCGGAGCCAGTGAGGGATCCATGTCGGCCCGACGCGGAGGCGGCTCGGCGTTCTGTCGGGCGACACCAGGACTTTGGCAATGATCTGTTTTCTCCGGCGCTCCCGAAGTCTTGAAATAATGCTCATGCTTTCACCTCGCTAAGCTGATTTTGGTCGTCAGCCTCTTGTCTTTGGGGATATACAAGGGATTTCGCCTCATAAACTCCGTATGGGCGTTCAAATGGGCCGCAAAACCGTCGATTTTGCGGTATTTCGATTGCTTCGTCGGGAGGTATGTGGCGTTGACGCTGCGCTTTGTCAGTTTCACATTCCCCAGATACCAGTTGTACATGGGGTTGTTGTTGTGGATGATATTGCCGTCGAGGAACCGCTCTTTCAGATTGTCCAGGGGGGCGGTCAGCGTGATCTCGCCCTGCCGGACGTCGTTCATGACAAAGCCCTTCTCGATCATGGCCTGGATCATCATGAACGCCTTTGCCGGGTCATATCCCACGGTTTCGATGCGGTATAGCTCCCTCTGCTTCAAAAACCACTCGACAACATAGTTGTAATCCACATATTCCCCCGGACAAACGGTGAGCCAGTTGCCTTGAATGAGCATATCCCAGTCGAGCTTTTCATGGTCCACCTTCATCTTCTTTTCGGTTGTCCATGTGTGCTCCAGAACAAAGAAATCATTTTCGGGAAGAGGAAACTCCAAACAGGCCGATGTGAAGTCCTCCGTCTCCGAAAGGTCAAAGCCGCCGTAGCAGCGAGCGCCCCGCAGACGCTCCAAATCATAGGTGCGATTGTTCTTCCGGATGGTTTTGATATCCAAAAAGGACAACTCATCCACGGAAGTCCACACATTCAGGCTTTTATTGATGAAGTTCCCGCGCTCTGCGGGGATGGATTTTACCCGCTCCCATTCGTCTTTCAGATCCTCAATGTCGAGCAGTTTGCCGAGGGACGGGTTTGCTTTCGGCCAGCAGGCGGGATCAGACGGGTCATCATCTTCGTCGATTTCGTCGATGTAGACGAACATGCGGTCTGCGGCTCTCTGGGAAATGGCCTTGTCACCCGCGAGGATTTGCCCGCCGAGGATGTAAAAATCCATCAACGGGCCGTCGATAACCGTTCCGAGGGTGGTGATATAGATGATCATGGGCTGTTTCCGCTTCTTGATCTTGCCCTTGATCACGTTGATCAGCTTGTAGTCCCGGAACTCCTGTATTTCATCGAACACGCCCATGTGAACATTCCGCCCGTCAAGGTTGCGGCTGTCCGACGCCAGCGGCTCGAATTTGCTGTTTTTGTAATAGGCCCCGCTCTGCGTCACCTGGACATGCTTCGAGAGAACGGGAGAGCCGGAGATCTGCGCTCCGCACTCTGTAAATACAATCCTCGCCTGCTCTTTTGAGTTGGAAAGCGCGTAGATCTCCGCGCCGCGCTCGTTGTCCTTGGTCAATCCATAGGCGGCGTTGCCGGCGATCATCGTGGATTTCCCGTTGCCTTGGCCTACGATAATCAGCGATTCCCGGAAGCGACGGTAGCCGGTTTTTCGGGACACCCAGCCGTACATGTTCGCTTCAACGAAATGCTGCCACGGGAGCAGTTCCGTCCGGGAGTAGGCGCCCTTGGTAGGCACGAGGAACTTTTCAATGAAATCAATCGGGCGATAACCCTTCGCAACGTCAAATACCCATGGATATTGCGGGTCCGTATAGGACTTGACCAGATCATCAAGGAATCGCTGGCAGGCTTGAATCCGCTTTTTTCCCGAGACGATCCGGCCCTCGGTCACGTCGATGGCGTACTGATATGCCTTGGACGATTTTACGAGGCTGGGAATGACATCGAGGCTCATGGTTGCCTCCTTTGTCAGAACATATCGAAATCATCCTTGTCATCACTGTCGGACAGAGGCTGAACGATAAACCGCATGAGGATGTTGGCCGTATTGTTGGCCTGCGCTGCCGTCGCGTTGTAGGCATTGATGGCAGGATGGACATAGACGTTCTGGCGGCCTTTGACATACTCCTTTGTCACAAGGCAGCCGTCTTCTTTGATGGCCTTCTGCAGTTCGGCCATGTGGGAGATCAGTTCGACATACCGCTGAAAGGTGGTCGTGAACATGAACGTGTGCTCGATGCCCTTGGCCCTCGCTTTTTCGAGGATCACTTTGGCCTGCTCGTTCATGCTCAAAATCTGCTCTGCGTCTTGGTATTCGCCCTCATCCGAGGCGTTTTCCGGCTCAAAATCCGGGTTTTCTTCCTCCGGAGCGTCCGGCTCCGGCGTGTATTTGCTCTTTTTAGCCATTTCCAGGCCCTCCTTTGGCTTTCGTTTCCGGGGGATGTAGCAATAGGGGCAAAATGCAAAAAGGCAGAACAGGGGCCGTTCCTTTGGTTGCAACGGCCCTTATTCTGCCTTTCCTATGGGGTTTTCCAAAAAAACTTTACGCGCGATCTCTGTACGAAGGGAGAAGGTCGCGCGGTTACTTGGCGCCCGTTTTTCAACTTTGAGGGTAGGGGGGTAGCCCGCCGCCCAACTCCGACGCTCCGCGTCAATCGGCGAACTTCCATCCCTCGGTCTCCCGCCCGTCAGAGATATGTATGATTTTTACGGGCGACCCCTCGCGCTCCGAAGTTCGGGGCTTGGTCTCCTCGTGACACCACCAACAGCAGCTCGTGAGGTTGCTCAGGTCCAGCGCCAGCGCCGGGAAGTCCTCGAGCGGCTTGATATGATGGACCTCGGTTGCAACGCCGGTGCATTTTTTTGAGATACGAAGCTGGCAAAGATAATGATCGCGCTGAAGCGCCAGCCGACGAACGCGACGCCACGCGGGTTTATGATAGAACCCCTGTTTTTTGAGAGAGTCCTCGTTTTTTTCAGAAGACCCCCCTGCCCTTGGATGATAGCCCGACCTCATCGCCCGTACCTATCCCTTTTCATGGTTTCCTGCCATTTTTCGTAGCGATCCCTCGTTACGACGCCGCGCTCGCACGGCAGTTTGCACCGCTTTGAAGAGGCATGGCATATACAGGTAGTGACTCCATTCCGTATTCGCATATAGACAGGTATTTTTTCTGTGGGCTTCACGGCTCTCGCCTCCAATCAGCAGACGGAGCAGCCGCACCGTCCGATATGAGAGAGCCGGATCTTCCCCGGCACGGTTTGTCGCAGCCCAACGCTTTTCAGCGCAGCCGTCGTGTGGCGTATATTTTCACAAGGAGGACATGGGCGCTCATACGTTTTTGTAGATGGCCGCCCGGCTGTATCCGGTGACGCCATCCGTCATCATGGCAAGAAATTCGTCACGGGAGAAGTCCGAGAGCCGGAAGATCTCCTCGGGCTTCATGCCCAGTTGTTTGGATATCTCCGGCACGGTCTTGCCCTCATCTATCAGGCGCTTCACGATCGCTTTCATCGGCTCCAGCAGGTGTGTGCCGCGGGCGCGGTTGTGCGTGATCGTGCCATAGATATCGTCGGCCTCGCTGTCGTGGTTCACGATCACCACAGGCACCTTGCCGCCGAGTTTGGAAAGAAGCGGCTCCCGCCCGGCCACGGTCCAGCGGTGGAAGCCGTCGATGATGGTGTAATCAGGACGCACCACGATAGGCAGCGTCCAGCCGTTAGTGAGGATGCTCTGAATGAGTAACTGCAGATTGTCCTCGCTGACCTTGTTCGGGTTATAGTCGTTTGCCCGGAGCTTGTCCCGGTCCACCCACCGCAGCGTGGAGAGCGGCCCGAACACATCGACCTCAGTCATGTTTCTTCACCCCCTTTTGCGGTGAAGTCTCACGGCTGAAATCCGCGTAGCCCTTATAGACCGTCGTGTACAAGGCCCGCAGGGAGCGGAGCTTCGGATCTCCGGCGATAATGGCGTCGTGCATCACCCGAAAATGGTCGTTGGTCATCACGGCGCTGTTTCTGATGTAAAAGGCCCGGTATGCTTTGTGCACCTTCTCCATGCCTGGGATCCCGAAATACTTTCCGGATTCGGTGAAGATCATGCGCTTGCATTCGGCCTTGTAGTCCTTCGTCGGCTCGCTGCCCTCCAGCTCCCGGCGCTTTCTGGTGCTGCGCTTGAACATTTCACTGTCCCAGTAGAGCAGCGTCAGATAGGCGTTCGGCTCCCGCTTCTCGATCTGCGCCCAGAGCGCCGGATCAGTCTCGGCAATATACCGCAGGCCGGCGATCCCCTCGGAGCCGAAGAAGTTGCAGAGCCGAAGGTGCCGTTTTGTCACGCCTACCTCGTAGAGATGGATATACGCCTCCGGGAAGTCCAGATTGTGCTCCTTGATGTAGAGCCAAATATCGCTGTCCCGCCAGTCGTATATGGGATACTGGCAATTTGAGCTCGTGATGCCGCCTTTTCCCAGGCCTACCCGCGTCAGGAGCTTGGCCCTCTGCACGGACTCGGAGCCGCGCAGGCCGACCATCTGAATGCCGTCCCTCGTGATGGCCTTGCAGAACTCTTGATAGTTCATCTGGCCGGGATAGGAGAGATACGGGTTTCTCGTGATTGCGAAGGGCGGCGGCTGGCGCACCCACGCGCTTTCTTTCCCCGGCTCCCAGGTGATCCATTCCTCGGTGTTCTGCAGATAGTGCAGGATGCTCGACTGACGGACCGGCAGGCAATACCATTGGAAAGCGGCTCCTACGGCGAGGAACCGCTTTCGCCAGCGAATCGCCATCTGAAACATGCTCTCATAGATGGCCTCTTCGTCGATGAAGATCACCACGAGCTGCTTTGCGTCAATCCGGCCCTCCATGATCAGCTGATAGGTCACATGGGCCAGACACAGGCTGTCTTTGCCCGCCGAAAAGCTCAGATATACCGGGACGCCGTTGGAGAACACATTGAGGACGCGCTGCCGGGCGGCGGTGACGACGTCCATCGTCCCCTCGATACGCTTCACAGCCATATCTTTTCACCGCACTTCGGGCAGACCAGGAAGCGTCTTTGCAACGCAATTCCAGCCGTTCCCTCGGCTTTTTCGTCCAGACCTGCTCCTATATCGGGGGGAGGCGAGGAGCCGTTTCCCTCGCGTTCCAGAGGCCCGCCCGGCGTTGCCGGTGTCAATTCCTCCGCAGAGGCGACAAAAGCGGCCTCTTCTTCCTGGTACCGGGCCGCCGCGCGCTTCATATCGTCCTTGGTCTCCGTATCGAGGAGCCCGTAGTCGCCCATGAAGTCATCCGCGCTGACGGCGTCGAAGGTCAGCGTTTCGAGAAGATCCGCGTCATAGCCGGGAATATCGAAGTCTTTGACCTCGCCGAGCTGGGCAATGATGCCCTCGATCATTTCAAGGTTATCCACGCCCAGGGAATAGATTTTGTTGTCGGCCATCATCATTTTGAGCTTGTCGCTCTCCGACATGCCCGCTTTGATGAAGCAGGCCGCCTCGGTCATGCCGAGGGCTTTCATGGCCTCATACAGACCGTTGCCGATCAGTATGGTCTTGTTTTCGTCGCAGACGATGGCCTTGGTCTGCCCGAACTTCTCGACAGACCGCTTATATTCTGAAATCTGCTTGGCAGAGTGGAGCCGGACGTTTTTCGGGTTCGGCGTCAACTCCGCAAGCGGGATCATCGTGACATTCATGCGCCCACCCCCATAAGGAAGGATCGGGCGCTGGGAAGCCGCTCCGCAGCTTTGAGGATGATCGTCGGGTCAATCTCATAGACCTCGCGGTAGCCCTTCATGATATCCTGACTGCAGAACTCCCGCTCCGGCCATGCGTGGGTGCCCTGCACCCAGCCGTCTTTCCAGCCGTAGATCGGCGGGAGCGGCAGTCCGTTGTAGCGGATATATCCGAGCAGCGCCTCATGGGGCCACGCCCGGAGGGGCGAAAAGCGGACCTCGCCGGTCTTTTTCCGGATATAACCGTCCGGGCCGCAGTTGTTCCCGTCAATTGTCCGGTGCCCCATAAGGAGCAAATCAAGGTGGTTGTCGAAGAACATCTTTGTGAACGGCCCTCTCTGGCTGATCTGATGCCAACGCTGCCCGACAACGCCCTCTGCGAAAATCAGGTTTTGATGGTGATACAGCCAGTCCAGGCCGTAGCCGGTGTGCATCATCATGACGCCCTCCGGCTTGTTCTTTTTTACCCACTCCACGAATGCGGGATAGTCCAGGTCGCAATAAGCGAAATACCCGGTGCGGATCCCTGCCCGCTCGCACAGGCTGGCAAGGACAATACTGTCCTTACCTGCACTGTACGCATAGGCGGCGCGTTTCCCGGCCGTGGCCGTCCGGATCTCCGCGAGGGCGGTGTCCGTGAAGCTCTTGACCTCCTCCGGGGAGATCAGCTCCTCGATGTGCTCCCACGCCCTCTGCCAGTCCTCATTCCGGCTGGTCTGCTTCCGTCCGAGCACCTGTTTCATGTCGACACCGCCTTTCGCTTCTCTCGAGCGTTCCAGACGATGGCGAACAGGACGCCCCCGGCCACAAAGTAGATCCGCACCGAGGCCATGAGCGTCCACATGCCCATGACTCCCAGCGGGATCAGTACGCTCCAAAAAGCAATCAGCCCTGCGTTCACCGCAAGGCCGACTTTTTTCCCGAAGGCGATATAGATGCTGTACATGGAGGAGGACAGGGTAGATGTTCCGATAATGGTGATCAGCACGGCCTTGACGATGTTCAGCGCCGGCGTGAACTTGGTCCATGCCAGCGGGAAGACGATCGCCATATAGATGCCGAAGAAGATGCCGCCCATGGTAAAGGCCCTCTTCACGTTGACCTTTGCCGTGCCGTCCTCGTTTTGGTCGTTGTAGGCCAGAATCTCGAAGAAGTAGGGATAGGTGAATGGGCCGGGCAGCAACAGGATCGCTTTCCAGATGCCGGTTTTCATCGGCTCCGCTTCGAGGCCGAGCGTGATCTGATTGACGGCACCGCCCGTGTGGAGCAGGGCCGCGACTGTGACAGCTGCGGCCATCAGATAGACGATGATCCAGCCGAAGCCGTCTGTCAGCACGTTCCGGATCATGCCGAAGCGAAGCAGGATGATAAGGAAAACGACGGCCAGCGCATAGGCCACATATTTGCCGAAGTCCGGCCCGAGCGCCGTGTCTGCGAAAACCGTCTGCATCCCGTTCATGGAAAGCCATGCCTGAAAGACGCACATGATGGCGCAGATGTATTCCATCACACGGGAGCGGAACACTTCACGCACCTTCGGGATTTTGCAGGCGACAGCGCCGAACAGGATGCAGGCCAGGACGTTGCCGATCACCCAGATCAGCGAGGGAATAGCCCCGTAGGTCTGCGTCATGGTGACGCCGTTCATCAGAGAGCCGATGCCCGCCCATGTGGCGGCGATGCTCAATGCGTAGTAGGTCTGCGGATTGCGGATAAACCTTTCTTTCAGTGTCTTCATTTGACACCCTCCTTTGTTTCGTCCGCCCATTTGGCGGCGATATTCAAAGGAGTTGCCATGATACAGACTGCCCTCCTTCCGCATAAAAGTGAAGCACCCAGCGGCGAACTGGGTGCCTCGAATACGGATTCTGCGAGCATATCTATATCACACTTTTGGCGCGACATCAAGCGTCACGGCGCGTCACAGCGCGTCACGTCGATGCAACTTTACAAAGGCCAGTTTTCTTTTTGGGCTATATCCCACGAGGACAGGGGCTTTCTCCGGCCCGTGAAGTCCTCCAAGGCTTCCTCCGTACCGCATCTGTTGCAGATGTAAACCTTTGCCCTTCGGCTGAGTGCGTTCCGGATGGGGTCCTTATCCATCGCCCAGCATCCGCACCGGGGGCAGGGAAACCGGAAATCTCTCTGGCGTCGGGCGAAACGCACGATCTTGTCTATGGCCTCGACCTCAGCTGTGAATTCTTTATAGCCCATCTGCCCGGCCCGCTCCATAGCATCGGAGGCGGCCTGCAGCTCTTCGGGCGTCCAGTCGCGGCTCATGCTGTTGCCTCCTCGATGGCAGAAATGGCTTCATCCAGACTGTCATAGGCGGTGTCCAGATTGTCGCAGGCCTCTTCAGCTTTCTCCAGTTTCTCGGTCATGCTTTCCGGGATGTTGTCGCGAGCTTCTTCCTCTTCCTCTTTGATGGTTTCGAGCTCCTCTTTCAGTGCTTCGAGTTGCTCCTTGATCTCGGCCAGGGCCTTTCTGCGGATCTTATTCATGATGCATCCTTTCTCCCGGTCTTTGGCCCGGCCGGGAGGGCGTAGCGGTCATTCCTCGGTGAATATCTCGATCGTGAGTTCGTCAAAAGCCTGGGCCAGCGCCGGAACAATGTCCTTGAAGTAGCGGCATTTTGCCTTGTTCAGCCGGATCCCTGTGATGCGCTGGAACGATCCGGCATACTGGTTGCTTGTATAGCCGTCCTTCTTGTTGAGCCCGAGGCAGTTCTTCATGTGCTGCTTATCGGACCAGAAGCTCCAAAGTGAGTAGACCTCTTGGCCGTTTTCCTCCCGCTCGTAGAGCATGATCAAATAGGCGTTCCCGGTGTAGAGATTGACGGTGTACTCGATCTCGGTGCCGTCGCCCTCCTTCTGGAGGACCGTAGCCTCCCCGCATTTATCTTCCCACTGCCAATGAAGTGCCATGATATCATCCTTTCTCGCCTGCCATCATCAGCGCCGGGAGGCGATCCCACGGCGGACGCCCCGGAGGGCGTTTCGGCTTAATCTACTGTAATGCTCCCATATTCGCCTTCGTCTTGTTCGATTAACTCCCAGGCATAACGCTCAATCTCATCTCGCGACGGGCTATAAGAATCTGCAAAATCATCATCGGTGATTTCCTCGTTGTCAACCAGCCATTCGATCACATCTTCATCATTAAAGCGAACCGTCACCGTGCAACTGCAAACATGCATTTTTGTTCGTCCTTTCTGCCCTCGTAACCTCCGGGGCGGGCTGTTCTTTTACTTGCCCTTATACTGCTGGATGGCGTAGTTTTCGCTGTACATCCGGATCAGTTCGTTTTTACTCTCCCGGAGGGCCTTTCTCATGCCGATCTTCAAGGTGTCGGTGAGTTGATCAGCAACAGCCTTGTACTGGCTGATGCTCTTCTGGTAGTCAACGTAGATGTTGCGGTAGATCACACAGTCATTGTCGGGGCAGTTCTTTATGAGTTGTTCCCCAAGACTCCGCAAGCTATAGCCGAGCTCCAAGTATTTGATTTCTTCCATTGTTCGCCCCCCTTATTTCAGCGTGTAGCTGTTGCCTCTGGCGTTGACGACGTACTGGACGGAGACGCGGCCCGTGCGGCTCTTGCTGTAGTGCTTGGTGATCTTCTCGATCTCCGAGAGCCGGACGCTTTTGCATTTGGGCTGGCGCCGGATGAACGGGAGGACCGTCTCTTTGGCCGCCTCGGAGAACTCCTGTTGTTTTTCGGTATAGCGGGTGCGGTATCGCTCGGCCTCTTTGTCCTGCTGGGCGATGGCCTCTTCTCTGGCGCCGTACCACTTGGAGCCGTCACGGTGCTGCCGGCCGATCTCGTAGAACACCTCACTGGAGAGAACATCAAGGTTGCTGGTCCATGCAGTCTGCCATGTGTCCTGGCTATTCGGGATGACCTGGTCAGTAACGCGGCCGACGATCAACTCAAGGCCCTCCAAACGGTAAAACTTATCATTGAGCCTAACGACGGGCTTCCCGAAGTTGTCCAGCACGACCCGGATGATCTCTTTCCCGTCCGTTAGGTCTACCTTGCCGACCTCGCCCTGGCTGCCGCTCATAGTCGCGGTGTTGATCACGTACCCCTTGGCGATCAGATCGGCCACAGCCTCGGTGAACTTGCGGTTGATTTGCTCGAACTTCATTCTCATTTCCTCCTTAATTGATCTTGACGGTCAGGTAGCCGGTGCCATCCTGCCAAACTTTGATTTCCTTCTTGCCGCTGGCTTTGAGCATTGCCTCGGCTCTGGCGACGAACTTCTTTCCGAAGTACCATTCAGTGAGGCTCTTGGTGGTGTAGGCGTGGTTGGTTTTGTAGGTGATCTCCATTTCTTTTCTCCTTGCTTTCTTTATCGTTATCGGCTATACTCTCCTTTGAGAGAGGGGGCGGCGGTTTCCCACCGCCCCGGCCGACTCACTTCCGTTTGTCGGTGCCCTGCTTGATCTTTGCCGGTCTTATCGTGATCGTGATCCGGTCTGCCAACTCGGGATGATCACTTAAGATCTTCAAGAGGTCTTGCAGGGCCTCTTTCGTTTTTTCGTCCGTCTTTCTCACCTCCCTCCCTCAATTTCTGTACCCATTGTACACCAAAATTATTTACTTGTCAATACAAAAATCAATATTTTTCGTGGAAAAGTAAAACTTTTTTATTGACTTATCAAGAAAGCGGGTGTATTATCGTTCACAGGAGGTGGTTCGATGTCGAATTCCGCAAAGCTCCGCTATCTGATCGACGCCTGCGGTATGAAGCAGGCCGACCTTATGCCTATACTGCAGATGGGGAGCAAGCAGAGCCTAAGCAATAAATTTGTGAATGAGCGTTGGTCGCTGGACGATGTTATCAAGATCGCCGAGGCAACCGGCAGCAAGCTCGCGATCATTCGCCCGAACGGTGAGCAGATCGTCTTCACGTCTGAAAACCCATAAAACGCAAAAAAGCGCAGGCAGCCGAGTGAACGACTACCTGCGCTCTTTCATTTGCGAGGCTTCGGGAAGTTGGCCCTCATTTGGTCTGTTTCCAGCACCAGGATTTCACCGACTTCACAATTCAGCGCCCGACATATCTTGTCGAGCTTTTCCAACGAGATATTGTCCGTCATTTCATGGTACATCTCGTTGATGGTCGCGGCTCTGATGCCCGTTTCCTGTGCGAGCCTCGCTTGCGTCCACCGGCGTTCGCCGAGCCGGGCGGACAGGAGAATCCGTATCATAGATGGCCACTCCTTTTCTGCGGAAAATTCTACCGCAATACAGTAAATATTTGGCGATTTTGGAAGATAAAACCGCCATATCGAAAGATTATTGCGGAAATCCGCAAGGGAAAAGGAGGGGAACGAGGGCGATAAAAGCAGAAAAAGCAAGAGGCCAGTCGCATTAGACTGACCTCTTGCTGTCTCTGGGATATGTTACCGAGAAGAAACGCTTGTAGAAGCGGTGTTCTCGACGGTAGAAATTGGTGCGCGAGGCGGGACTTGAACCCGCACGCCCGGAGTGAGCACTAGAACCTGAATCTAGCGAGTCTGCCAATTCCACCACTCGCGCATTTCCAACGCTCAGTTATAATAGCACGCAGTTCTTCCTTTGTCAAGATTTTTTATAAGGAGCAAAACAACAAAAACATTGACTTGAAAATTACAATTCGGTATAATTAAATGACATAGTTTTAATTGCTCATCGTGAACAGATAAAAACGGTAGGAATGGCTCGTCATAAAAGAAAGGTGGCAGAATGAAATCATCTCGACCTGGTTTCCTGTTCCGGTATCTTATTATCCTGATGCTTGTTTTCGCGTTGTTTCCATTATTTCCAACAGCATTGGCGGAAGAAGCAGATGGTTGGCACTTTGAGGAAGACATTTTATATTATTATGAAGATGGCATTATGCTCACTTCCTGTATCAGACAGATCGATGGCCTGTGGTTTTGCTTTCAGGCCGATGGTGCTATGCTTGACCATGACTGCGAAGCAGAAATTCTTGACGAAAATGGAGCTGTCTTTTTTGTTCGTGCCATGGAGGGCGGAGAGCTGTACTGTGATGACTGTTATACGGTACCGGACAGTTATCCCAGAATACGCTATTATTATGACTCCCGCGGTCATGCACTTCAAGGGCCTGTTTTCATGGAAGAGGAGTATTATCTCTTTTCCGAGCATGGACAGCTGCTGATTAATGTCGACAGATTTGAATGGAACGAAGAGATCTGGCATACTGACGAGTATGGCAGACTGCTGGAGGGTGCAGGCACAGATTTCGATCATGAAGGCGACGACGATGACGGCAACGAAAACGGCAGCGGCGCTGGCGAGGCGGGAGAGAATCCTGGCGAAAACAACCAGGGAGAAGGCCAGGGTGGATCAGGTGGATCTGGAGAATCTGGCGGAAACGGAAATGATTCCGGAACGGGGCAGGGAAACGCAGGTGGAAATGAAAACGGGAACCAGCAGCAGAATCCGGAACCAAAGAATGGCTGGGCTTTGGAGGAAGACGGCACCAGGTATTATGTGAATGATGAAGCAATATCTTCATCTATCATCAAAATCGGAGAGTTATATTACTGCTTTGATGAAAACGGCCTTCTCCTTATGAATGTATCAACCGGCATCTATGACCAGAACGGTGTACTTCGAAGCATTCGTGCAAAATCAGATGGAAGTCTGTACTGTGAAGAATCCTATCAGGATCCAAATGCCGGTTCGCTTTATTGTTATGGAGCTGACTGTCTTTCTTATTATGGGTTTTATACCCTTTCGGACGGGTTACGGTATTTCTTTTCCAATGGAAAAATGGCCGCCGGTGTGAGCTTTCAGCACGGCAGCGATTATTACTACGCGGATGAATACGGTAATATTCAGGATGGACGCTTCTATGATGACGAGGGCAATGTGCTCTGTAGTATCTGCGTAGTCAGCGGCGATATGCTATTCGGTTGCTATGAATCCGGTGATGCGCAGCGGATTGTTGGCAACGGTCTGTTTCGCAATGTTTATCATTATCGTGCGGTTTATCTTCGAGACAGCGTCCTTGTAAGAAATGAATTTGTCGAGATCGGCGATTCACTCTATTATTTCGGAAACAGCGGAGATTTACAGACTGGTCTGTTCTATATTGACGGAACCAGACACCTGTCGGCTGCAGACGGTCAGTATATAGGTGTTGCAGATTCAGAAGGCTGGAATACGATTGATGGAGAACGTTATTATGTTCGAAATGGAACCCTGATCACAGAGGGAGAACATACCGTAGACTGGAAAAGCTGCTACTTCACTGAAAATGGAATGCTTCTTCATGACTGCCTATATGGAGACATTCAATTAGACGGAGATGGACACCGGATTGAGGAAGGCTGGGTTGGCAGATCAGAGGGCAAATATTATGTTGACGCAGAAACTCATACCATAGTGCGCGATCGGGAAGTCAGCATTGAGAATCAGAGTTTCTACTTCGATGCAGACGGCCTCATGGCAACCGGAATCATTACGGTCAACGGAGAACAAAGAAATTACGGTACAGACGGGGCTCGTATTCCGCTGCCAAAAAGTCCTGAAGAAAAGACGCCTCCTCCTTCAGAAGAAGATCCGGATCAGAATTATATCCCGCAAAATGAGCCTATGGCTAAACAGACAGATGAGGGGAATTATAGAAATGGCGGGAGCGGGCACGGCGGAGTAACAACGGCAACGGGGAACCGGCCAGTTTCCACGCCGGAAAACCAAAAGCCTGACTCGGTGAAAAATACCAGGAGGAAGCTCGAGCCAATACCGACACAGCCTGGGCTGTATGTCTTTCGCTATGGCGTTTGGATACATAAGAATACCGCCGGTTGGAAAAACCCGTTGATAAATATTTCAAATAACGGGAAATATGCATGGTTTCCAAATACCGGTGAGCAGCTCAGGCAAACCATGATTGTAACAACAGAAAGTATTCTATATTTTGATGAAACTGGCCTTCTGTCGAGCAATGGTGTACGTCGAGTTGGAGCGCATTACTGCCGGATTCGCTGTTCGGACGATTATTCCGGTCAGACGATCGCAATATTTCCACAATGATTCATAATTTAACATGGAGCTCAATAACTGATGAATAAAACTTTTCATGCCGGTGACTGCGATGTTGCCGTGATCGGCGCCGGTCATGCCGGGATTGAGGCTGCTTTGGCAGCAGCTCGGCTCGGAATGAATACAATCTGCTTTACAGTAAACCTTGACAGTGTAGGGAACATGCCATGCAATCCTGCCATCGGAGGGACAGGGAAAGGACATCTTGTCCGAGAACTTGACGCACTCGGAGGGGAGATGGGAAAAGCGGCGGATAAGGCCTGTATCCAGTATCGGATGCTGAACAAGGGTAAAGGACCGGCCGTACACTCACTTCGTGCGCAGGCGGACCGGCGCAGATATCAGGAAGTGATGAAGCAAACGCTCGAAAAACAGGAGAATCTTCATGTCCGTCAGGCCGAAATTGTCAGAGTGAATGTAAAGAACGGGAAAGTTAATTCCATCAGCAGCGCTACGGGCGGTGAGTATCTCTGCAAGGCTGTCATTATTGCAACAGGAACCTATTTAGACAGCAGAACGATCATTGGTGAATTGATTACCCCTTCAGGTCCGGATGGCTTGGCGGCCGCTGTGCCTTTGGCAGGAAGCCTTCGTGAGCTTGGTATCTCGATTCGTCGATTCAAGACCGGAACACCTCCGCGGGTGCATGCACGTACCGTTGATTTCACAAAAATGGAAATTCAGCCGGGTGATGATCATCCGGAAGCATTTTCTTTCTCTACCTTAGAAACTCCCCAAAATCGTGCGGTTTGCTATCTGACATACACCAATGAAAAAACACATGCAATAATCCGCGACAATCTCAGTCGAAGTCCGATCTATGCAGGGGTAATTGAAGGAGTAGGACCCAGGTATTGCCCCAGTATAGAGACAAAAGTGATGACTTTCCCGGATAAAACGCGGCATCAGTTATTCATAGAGCCAATGGGAATGAATACTGAGGAACTCTATATTCAGGGCTTCTCTTCTTCCATGCCGGAAGAGATTCAGCAACAGATGCTTCACACAATTCCGGGCCTGGAACACGCGGAAATGACCAGATGTGCCTACGCGATCGAATACGATTGTGTAGATCCGACGGAACTCCTTCCAACTCTGGAGTTCAAAAAGATTGAGGGCCTGTATGGCGCAGGACAGTTTAACGGATCCTCCGGATACGAGGAAGCTGCTGTTCAGGGATTTGTTGCCGGTGTCAATGCGGCAAGAAAAATCAGGCAGGAATCGCCTTTTGTTCTGCGTCGAAGTGATGGGTATATTGGAACCCTCATTGATGATCTCGTCACAAAAGGAACAAATGAACCATATCGCATGATGACATCCAGAAGCGAATATCGTCTGCTTCATCGTCAGGATAATGCGGATGAACGTTTGTGTGCTATCGGATACGCGCTCGGACTTGTCAGTAAAGAACGGCTTCAGGCGGTGGAAGAGAAATGTACTGCTGTAAGCAATGAACTGGCCAGGTTGGAGAACACGTATTTACCGCCTTCTGATGAGTTGTCACAATTGCTTCGGAGCAAGAACACAGCAGATGTACAGAACGGATGCTCACTTGCTGATCTGATCCGCAGGCCGCAGCTTAGTTACTATGATCTTGTTGATTTTGATCAAATCCGTCCTTCCTTGCCGAAAAGTGTTGTTAGTCAGATTGATATCCGCCTGAAATATGACGGCTATATCCGCAGACAACTGAAGCAGGTCGAAGAGTTCAGCAAACTGGAAGAGAAGCGAATTCCGGAGGATCTGGACTATGACCGGGTTGTCGGCTTACGTCTCGAGGCAAAAGAAAAACTCAAAAAAATACGACCGCAAAACTTTGGGCAGGCCGGCAGAATATCCGGTGTTTCTCCGGCAGATATAGCTGTTCTGATGATAGCGGTAGAAAGCAGAAAAGACAGCAAAAACCATGCTTGATTTAGATTCCATATGCAGTTCTCTATCCGATCATTTTCCGACCTGGTCTGGATGGATTAAAAACCTGCAGTTTGAAGATGCTGTAGGGATCCGTCCGGTTGACAATGATGGGAGAACCATTTTTTATAACAGCCGTCTGATGCGTTACTATACGCCAGAGACACAGACATTTTATATTGCGCAGCAGATGATCCATCTCCGCCTTTCTCATTTTGCGAGAGGGCGTGAAAAGAATCCTCGTGTGTGGAAGAGGGCTACAGACTCCATTGTCAACCGAATGCTGAGAGATGATGGTTTCCCAATCCCGGAAGATGCTATTCTGTTACAGGACAGCGAAGACCATTGCGCGGAAGAAGTTTATGAAATTCTGCTTGCAACCATGGATCCGAACGCAGAACATGAGACCGAAAATGAAAACTTGGAATCCGAGCGCCGTCCAAGTGAGAAGAAGTCAAGCAGTGCCGGGAAAAAAACCGAAGGTGGAAAGCGGGAGATCGATGATCCTGGTTTGGCTGCGGCTGTGCGAGGTCTTTCCGAGATGCTGGAGCCAAGTATGCAACTGGATTATGACTGGTTTCCAGGTGATACGATTCGGGATGGCGTTCTTCCGTGGCGATTTCGCGCATATCCAGTTTCCCATGCGGAAATTCTTCTGGATACCAGTGCTTCTGTCGATACAGACCTTTTACGTGCTTTTGTTAAGGGTGTGAAAGCGCTGATGAAGGAAGACGCGGTTGTTCGCGTTGGATGTTTCGATACACGTTTCTACGGCTTTCATGACATTCATACGGAAAAGGACATCGACTCTTTGGAACTGCGTGGAGCAGGCGGAACAAATTTTGAAGTCGCTATTAACGCGTTCTCCGGCGATGCAGAGAATAAAATCATTTTTACAGATGGCTATGCGGAGATGCCGGAACAACGCTGTGATGCCATCTGGGTTGTATATGGCACATCTCCCGTTCATCCATTCGGAGGTCGGGTGATCTACGCAAAGCCCCCGCAGGAGAAGGAGAAACATGAGATCGATTTTCTTATCACGTGAACAGGTGTTCTGGAAGCGTCTTTCCATGCTGGAATCAGTCGGCGTATCCGCTCCACCGACGGACCTTGCCCTGCTGACTTGTCCGGATGACGGTTTCCTGACGGAGTCCGGCGCCGGAATTAATTATTACCTCGCTGACAGTGCCTGTGTAGACCGGTTTGGAAGAGAAAACCCCTGCGCGGTAAACGCTGTAAGGCCGGTCCTTTTGCTGGATACAGGGGAAGAAGCTTTGCTGCAGCATCCGAGGAAAGAGAATAATCTGACATTGGTAGAATTCGGTCTGTTTCCCACTACGGTTCTGGATCGCAGTCTTCGGGAAATGGCGGAAAGCCTATTCAATCAGAATGGACATCAGGAAACCGGAATAAATTATACACTGGCCGGCAAAAGGTATCCTGTTTATCGCCTCGGCGCCAAGCAGCTGATTATGATGACTTTGGAGCACGGCGGCGTGAATGGTTATGTTCAGTTGTCCGACGGTACAATTATCAGTGAAGGCGACTGTGCTTTTCTGGAACTCCGTCCCGTGCGCTGGCTTTATGACAATACGAACCGAATGCTGATCAGCTGTATGGCACTATTCGGAGGCCTTGACAGAGAAGAGGCTGCCGCCTATTTAAAGGACGAGTTTCTGAAAGAACTGACACCGGACCTGGATCAAACGCTTGGAAGCAACAGCGGCTTTCAGGTAATACAGCATGATGAGCTTAGCCTGATCCGCGCTTTTGTTGACGCCAACATCCCGGTCTTTATTCACGGTTTGTCCGGAGATGGAAAAAGTGATCGTGTTCGGGAAGTAGATCCTCTGGCTTTGGATATCGAACTGGTCAATGAAACGCCTGAGACCATCAACGGCCGCGCGATTTATAATGAAGCGAAAAATGAGATAATTGATGTGAAGCCTGTTTGGCTTGTAAAACTGGAGAAGCTGTGTGAAGACGGCAAGACACATATTCTCTTCTTCGATGAGCTTACAAATGCTACCAAACAGACTCAGTCGGTCATCTTTAAAATTGTACTGGAGCGTTTTGTGAACAATCGATGGCCGATTCCTGATAATGCCAGAATTGTCGCGGCAGGGAATGACAGAAGTGAGTCCAGCGCCGCGCATGATCTTGCGGAACCGCTATTTGGACGGTTCGCCCATCTTTATATTCGGACAACGGTTGAAAACTGGATGCCTTGGGCAGTTAGCAGGAAAATCAATCCCTATGTTATGGAGTTTCTTGCAAATAATGATTTATATCTTCGCACTCCCTTTACTGGAACTGAAGGATATGCAGATCCCCGGCGATGGGAAATGGTTTCCCGTGTTCTGGATGCATCCGGTAATGACTTCGCGCTTCTCGCGCCGATCGTGGGGCGAGAGACGGCAGATGCCTTTGTTCGCTTTTTTAAGGCTCAGCAGCAATTGGCTGCTTTGGGACATTATTCCGATGAAGAACTGGAGCGTTTCAGTATCGCCAGAAAGTACCAGCTTGCACAGCAGTGTCTTTACCTCTCGGTCGCAAAAGAAAAAGAGGCAAGAGAACTGGTGACCCGACTTGGGAAAGAGTATCTTGCCTGGTATAATTATATGATAGATCGAAAAAAAGGTTTCGAGGTTTGAACGAATGATCAGGAAAATCAGTTTTTCTGAGGCACACACTCTTTTACAGGAAAACCCGAGTATTACGCTTCTGGATGTTCGGGAGGAACCGGAATACTTGAGCGGACATGCACGGGATGCCCTACTTTTGCCTGTAGATGAGATTAATGCAGAGAGTGCTGAAGCGATGATCCCAGCCAAAGATAAACCGATAATGGTCTACTGCCGCACCGGCCGGAGGAGTGCTCGAGCTGCAAAGCTTTTATCCGATTTGGGATATGAAGATATCCGTGACATTGGAGGGCTTGTCGGATGGCCATACGGACTGGAATAGTCGTTTACAATTATTTCACCCATATTTACCCATCCTGATTATAATAGAATCAGACAGCAATCCTGCAGGGAGGTAGTTTTATGAGCAAACGAGCACTCGTTGTTGAAGATGACAGCAATATCGCAGAACTATTGCGGCTATATTTAAGCAAAGACGGGTTTGACGTGATGATCGCGTCAGACGGAAACAAGGCAGAAGCGGATTATGATCTGTTCCAGCCGGACGTCGTGCTGCTGGACATCATGCTTCCGGGCAAAGACGGGTGGGAGGTTTGTCGGAGCATCCGCAGCAAATCCTCAACGCCGATTATTATGCTGACAGCGAAGGGTGAGACAAACGATAAGGTAACAGGTCTCGAAATGGGCGCGGATGACTATATTACCAAACCCTTTGATGTTAAGGAACTGATCGCGAGAGTTCATGCAGTGATGCGTCGTACGGATCATGTTGGACCAGTCGATAAAAAGCTCACGTTTGATAAGCTTGTTATTAATCTTGACTCCTACGAGCTGGTAGTAGACGGCAAGAAGATTGACACACCTCCGAAGGAGATGGAGCTTCTGTATCATCTTGCGTCTTCGCCGAACCGTGTTTTCACGAGGAATCAGCTTTTGGATGAAGTTTGGGGTTTTGATTATTTTGGGGACTCCCGAACCGTTGATGTCCATATTAAGCGGTTGCGTGAAAAGCTGGAGGGCGTTTCAGATCAGTGGAACCTGAAGACTGTATGGGGCGTGGGTTACAAGTTTGAAGTTGTTGAATAATCATTACCATGATGAATCTGAGCCCGGAATCACATGATTTCGGGCTTATATAAAAGGATTTAACAGAAATGAGTATAAATGTTATAGAGACATCCGCTCTGCGCGTTTCCATTGCGGACGCAGGCGCGGAATTGATTAGTGCAGTTGATAAAGAGTCGGGCAATGAACGCATTTGGAATGCTGATCCGGCAGTCTGGAATCGTCATTCGCCGATTCTTTTCCCTTTTGTAGGAAGGGTCACAAACGGAGCTTATCGGGTTAACGGAAAAGAGTATATGATGAAGACACAGCATGGATTTGCCCGGGATATGGTCTTTTCCTGTATCGAGAAATCAGACAGTACAGTCGTACACTGTCTTTGCTCATCAAAAGAGACATTACATATCTATCCGTTTCCGTTCATCCTTACCATACGTCATTCTGTTAGCGAGATGACTCCGAGACAATTGTTTGTCGAATGGACGATCGAGAACCCAGGAACGGAAACAATGCTTTATTCCATTGGAGGTCATCCCGGTTTTCTGATCCCGGAGGGCATTCGGAAAGAAGACTGTGGCTTTCTATTTCCGGGAAAGAGTGAATTATTCTATTTTAATGCCAATGAATCCGGATATGCTACCCCATGGAATCAACATAGCCTGATCCTGAAAGATGCTTTTACTCCTTATCAATCAGATGTGCCGGAAACCTGGATTTTTGAAGATCAGAGAATTGACTCAGTGACGATTGTAATGCCCGACAGGCGCCCGTATGTCACGATGGAATGCGGATCATTTCCCATGTTTGCCATTTGGGCCAACAGGAAAGGTCCTTTCATCTGTCTGGAACCTTGGTTCGGACGTACGGATAACGAGGGCTTTCAGGGAATCCTTCAAGAAAAGAAAGGGATTGAAAGACTGGAACCCGGCGAAAAGAAGTCAATCTCCTACCAAATATGCTTTCATAAATTTGCCTGAAATCATATTCGTAAATATAAAGAAATCCTCGAGGAAGTATCCTCGGGGATTTCTATAAATATGGAGCGGATGATGGGAGTCGAACCCACCTTATCGGCTTGGGAAGCCGGAGTTCTACCGATAAACTACATCCGCGGAATTCAGCTTTTACAATATACCATAGCTTCGATAAAAATTCAATAGATAATTTATACGGACCGTAATTGACAAGTAAAATCAGGATAATTATAATAATAACAGAAAGAAATATTGACAATTACTTCCGTCTAAACTGAAACGTCGATCCTTCGCGGTTGGCGATTTTTCTTTATTGAGGTAATCATGAAAGCAGAACGAAGCTATCCAAAAATAACAGTGTCCAAAAAGGCAGAGGCAAGCATCGTCAACGGACATCCATGGATTTACGCAGAAGAATTGATTTCCGGGGAAGAGGGGATTCCTAACGGAGAGCTGGTAGACGCAGTTTCAACGAGAGGCGCTTATCTCGGAACCGGATTTCTCAGCAAAAACAGCAAAATCAGGATTCGGCTGCTGTCCCGTAACGCAAATGACCGCTTTGATGAAGCGTTTTGGATAAGGCGACTGAATTATGCATGGAAATATCGTAAAACCGTGATGGGCGACGACATTTCCTGCTGCAGAATTGTTTTCGGTGAGGCAGACGGCCTTCCCGGTTTGACAGTTGATCGCTTCTCAGATTTACTGGTTGTTCAGTGTCTTTCGTACGGAATGGAACATCGAAAAGACGTGCTCTATCCGGAACTTATACGATTGCTTCGTGAAGACGGTCAGATAATCCGTGGATTGTATGAAAGAAATGACAATGCGCTGCGCGGAAAGGAAGGTCTTCCCGAAGGAAAAGGATGGTATCGAATTTTGGGAGACCCCGATCCTGGAGCGACGGTTACAACGATTATCGAGAATGATATTCAATACTTTGTAGATGTTGAGAACGGACAAAAAACCGGCTTCTTTCTTGACCAGAAGTATAATCGGCTTGCTGTTTCGTCTCTGGTAAGAGACATGCGAGTACTTGACTGCTTTACTCACACCGGTTCTTTTGCGTTGAACGCGGCAAAAGGAGGGGCTAAAAGTGTTCTTGCAATTGATATCTCCGATAAGGCAATCTCTGTCGCCCGTGAAAATGCGGTATTGAATCATCTGGAAGATCGCATTTCTTTTCAGACATCCGATGTATTTGATTACCTGACACAAACCGCGTTATCTGGAATAAAACCATTTGATTTTATTATTCTGGATCCCCCTGCATTTACCAAATCCAGAAAAACAGCTTCCAGTGCAGAACGCGGATACAAAGAAATCAATTATCGCGCGATGAAGCTGTTACCGAGGGGCGGATATCTGGCAACTGCAAGCTGCAGCCATTTCATGTCTGCCTACATGTTTGAGGAAATGCTGCTTTCTGCCGCAAAAGACGCCAATGTCTCACTGCGACAGGTGGAGGCGCGTCAGCAATCTCCCGATCACCCGATCCTTAAGACCGTACCGGAGACGGAATACCTGAAATTCTATATATTTCAGATTATATAGTGATTATGGACTGTGAAAGGCGGTATATGCATGAAGCTTGTTTTGGATGAATTGACAAAGGTTTATCCCAGTCGGCAGAAAAAGGGGGATGAGGTGATCGCCGTCAACCATTTTACCTTTGAGATTCCTGACGGCCAGCTGGTTGGTCTGCTTGGCCCATCCGGCTGCGGAAAGAGTACAACTCTGAACCTGATATCCGGATTGGAGAAACCTACAAGTGGCAGAGTCCTGTTCGGTAGTGACGATGTCACCAATCTTCCTCCGGAAAACAGAGGCGTGGGACTTGTCTTCCAGAACTACGCGCTTTATCCTCATTTGACGGTCAGACAGAACATCCTATTTCCGCTTGAAAATCTGAGAGGAGCGCAAAAGCTGAGTAAGGAGACTATGCTCAAAAAAGCAGAAGAAGCGGCAGCGCTTGTACAAATCGATAAACTGATGGACAGAAAACCCGCCGAGCTTTCCGGCGGTCAGCAGCAGCGTGTTGCAATTGCGAGAGCTCTGGTCAAAATGCCACGTGTTCTCCTGCTCGACGAACCTCTTTCCAATCTTGACGCCAGACTTCGTCTTCAAACTCGTGAGGAGATCCGAAGAATTCAGAGAGAGACAGGGATCACAACCATTTTTGTCACACATGACCAGGAAGAGGCAATGAGTATTTCTGATCTGATTGTAGTAATGGAAAGCGGAGTTGTACAACAGATCGGCCAGCCTCAGTTCGTCTACGACTCTCCTGTGAATCTGTTTGTTGCCCGTTTTCTCGGAACTCCTCCGATTAATGTTTTTGATGGCATGATTATAAACGGTTCACTTTGGATCGGTTCCGATCTTCTTCTGAAAACGACGGGTATTCCGGATGGGCCTGTTACGGTTGGAATCCGTCCGGAAGGTTTTCGGGTAGACGTGGACGGCTCGTTCCACTGCCCTCTCTGCGCGGTAGAGGTTATGGGCAGGGATACAAGCGTTGTCGCCAGCCACGACGGATGCCAGAGCGAGACCTTCCGTGCGATTATTCCTTCGGAGGAACGCATGCCCGCAACTGATCAGGAAGTGAGATTCTCCCTGAAATCGCATAAAGTGCATCTGTTTGATGTTCAAACGGGACTTGCCTTTCAGGATTGGAGGGTGACATCATGAAGTCTTCCCTGAAAGCCTGGATTTATCTGCTTCCGGCGATCGCCTTCCTTGCGGTTTTCATGATCTATCCGTTGGTAGATGTATTGGTTTACTCATTTGAAGAGGGATACAATTCTGCTTCCCAGAGTTTTTGGGGGGTTGGATTGTATAACTATTCCTATGTTCTTCATGACCCGTATTTTATGCAGGCTGTACGAAATACGTTTTTAATCGTAATTATTACAGTTCCGGTTTCCACCGGTTTTGCGCTCCTGATCTCCTTGGGTTTAAGCAGCATTAAGGCGCTGCGTGACCTTTTCCAGACGGTCTTCTTTCTGCCTTATGTGACCAATACCCTGGCAGTTGGACTTGTCTTTATGATTCTGTTTAAAAAAACTGCCTACTCTGACGGGCTGGTGAATCTGCTTCTTGCCGTATTCGGCGCAGGTCCGGTAGACTTCATTGATGGGCCGTACTGGGCAAAGATGTTTGTTATGTGTTTTTATACGGTTTGGGTTGTCCTGCCGTTTAAAATACTGATTCTCACCAGCGCGCTCGCTTCTGTCAATCAGGTCTACTACAATGCGGCAAGAATTGACGGAACTCCCAGATGGCGTATTTTTACAAGGATTACGCTTCCCATGATATCGCCTATGATTTTCTATCTGGTCATTACCGGCTTTATTGGGGCGTTTAAGGCCTACAGCGATGAGGTTGCGCTTTTTGGTACGGATTTAAATGCTGCCGGAATGAACACCATTGTTGGGTATATCTATGACATGCTTTACGGGAACAGCGGCGGATACCCGTCTTACGCGTCTGCAGCTGCGCTGATATTATTTGCGATTGTATTCACCATCACCTGTGTCAATCTCCTGATCAGTAAAAAGAATGTGCATTACTGAGGTGAAGAGCGATGAACAACAGTTATGGATTCATTGAGCAGAGGGCAGCCAGAAGGAATCGTATCCGCAAAGTTCTAACCTATTTTTTTCTGATTCTATGGGCCGTGCTCGTCCTGTTTCCTTTTTATTGGATGGTTCTCAGTTCGGTTAAGAGTTACAGCGCCTATAACGCGGAATACATTCCGAAGTTTTATACGCTGAATCCCACGCTTCAAAACTATGTGGACGCCTTTACGACAGTTCCCCTCAGCAGATATTTTCTGAATACGCTCATCTTTACACTGGCAACGACAGCATTGATGATGGTCGTCATTATACCCGCAGCCTTTGCTTTCTCGCGTCTGACTTTTAAAGGCAAGGACGTTGTATTTGCATTGTTTCTTGCTTTGATGATGATTCCAACAGAGCTGGTGATCATAACGAATTTTGTCACCATCACGAACTGGGATATGAGAAACACTTACTGGGGACTTATTTTGCCATCGGTAACCTCTGTATTTTACATCTATCTCCTGAAAGAGAATTTTGAGCAAATCCCGGAGGAATTATATAATGCCGCCAAAGTGGACGGAACAACAGATTTGAAGTATCTTCTTCGGGTGATGCTGCCGATTTCCCGCCCGACAATTGTAACCATTGTGATTTTAAAGGTCATTGAATGCTGGAACTCATACGTCTGGCCCCGCCTGATCACGGATGATGAGATGTATTTCCTGGTTTCCAATGGGATTCAGGAGATCCGCGAGAACGGTTTTGGCAGAGAGAATATCCCTGCAATGATGGCTGCGGTTGTTGTCATTTCCATTCCATTGATCATACTGTTTCTGATTTTCCGTAAGAAGATTATGGAAGGTGTCTCTCGTGGAGGTACCAAAGGATGAAAATACGGTATCAAATTATTTATATATTTCTTTTCATTTTCATTTTGAGTGGATGTCATGGTTCCAGAGATACGAATGAATTTGCGCTGCCGGCAGATTTTGACAGCACAAGAGATTATGAGATTACTTTCTGGGCAAAGAACGATACCAATAAAACGCAGACAGAAATCTATCAGAACGCGATTTTGGAATTTGAAAAGATTTATCCGAACATTCACGTCAATCTTCGACTTTATACCGATTACGGGAAAATCTATAACGATGTGATCACCAACATTTCAACCGGAACGACCCCGAACGTCTGTATAACATATCCGGATCATATTGCAACCTACCTGAGCGGAGAACATGTTGTTTTGCCGCTGGAGTCATTGTCGGAAGATCCCCGATTCGGTCTGGGCGGATCAGAGCTTCGCTTTGATGGACCGACCAAAGCAGAGATCATACCGGAATTCCTGAACGAATGCAGAGTCAATGGCGAACTATACGCGCTTCCCTATATGAGGTCCACAGAAGCCTGTTATGTAAATAAAACCTATGTTGAAAAACTCGGCTTTACTCTTCCGGAAGTACTAACCTGGGATTATGTCTGGGAGGTATCAGAAGCTGCAATGGCGAAGGATTCTCAAGGCAATTTCCTTGTTAATGGACAGAAAATCATGATTCCGTTCATTTACAAATCTACAGACAACATGATGATTCAGATGCTTCGGCAGCTGGATGCCGGTTATTCTACGAGCAACGGTCAGATCCTGATTTTTAATGACGAAACGAAGGAAATTCTGTATACCGTTGCAAAACATGCGAAAACCGGTGCATTTTCCACATTTAAGATCTCCAGTTATCCGGCTAACTTTTTAAATGCCGGACAATGTATTTTTGCTGTTGACTCTACCGCAGGGGCAACCTGGATCGGAACGGACGCGCCTTTGCTGGATATCAGTGAAGATCGTCTTGTCGAGTTTGAGACGGCTGTTCTCCCTGTTCCGCAGTACGATCCGGATCATCCTTATATGATTTCACAGGGGCCTTCCGTATGCGTTTTTAACAAGGAAGACCCGCAGGAAGTTCTTGCGTCCTGGCTTTTCACACAGTACTTGATAAGCAATGATGTGCAAATAGCCTATGCGGAAACAGAGGGTTATGTTCCGGTTACCAGCAAGGCGCAGGGCGCGGAGGAGTATCGGCAGTATCTGGCACTTTCGGGAACCGATCATGATCTTCATTACCGTGTTAAAATAGACGCTTCTCAACTGCTTATGAATAATACGGAAAACACCTTTGTAACACCCGTATTCGTCGGTTCCACCTCCCTGCGCGACGCTTCCGGACAGATGATTGAAAATGTGACAAAATCCGTAAAACGGCGCGAGAAAATCGATGAAGCGTATATGCAGAAGCTCTTCTCCGATGTTTCAGCGCTGTACCGTTTGGATCAGATCGGAGGACAAGGAAACGCTTCCGCGGCAGCGGATCTTGGGCCGCTTCCAAAAACTTCGGTTGCCTTGCTGATGAGTCTGGGGGCAGTCTGGCTCCTGATGGGAATCTATGTTCTTGTCTCTCACTTGATTTCCAAACGAAAACGTGTATAATATTTTTAGCGTATCAGCTAGTATCATACGCATAATAAAAGGAGGATTTAAAATGAAAAAGACTCTTGCGCTGTTTCTTGCGTTGCTGATGCTGTTCGCGCTGACTGCCTGCGGACACAAGGCACCGACATCTGTTGAAGAACCAAGCCCGGATCCGGTAATAGAACCGGAGACGGAAACACCTGCCGAAGAAGTGCCTGCTGAGGAAGAGGCTCCGCTTGCGGCGGTGACCAATTATGCTGACTTTATGGCGGCTGAAGACTATACCCCTGTTGAAGTTGAGACCTATGTTCAGGATACGCAATCCTGGTGGAATGATCAGATCACAGTCTACACGCAGAACCAAGACGGTGCTTTCTTTGTGTATAATATGGCCTGCTCTCAGGAAGATGCCGCAAAGCTTGTTCCCGGCCAGAAGATTCTTGTGAAGGGCGATAAGGGGACCTGGGCAGGAGAAGTCGAAATTGTGGACGCAAGCTTTGAGTTCGTGGACGGCGACAGCTTTGTCGCAGAGCCGCTGGATGTGACCGACCTGCTTGGCACCGAAGAGCTGGCGGCCCATCAGAATGAAAAGGTTACCTTTAATGGTCTAACGATTGTCGCAAAGGATGATGGGGAATCTGCTTTTTACCGCGGATGGGATAATTCCGGGGAAGCCGGCAGTGACGCGGACCTATATTTTGACGCTTCTATTAATGGCGAGACGTATACTTTCGTTATTGAGTATTATCTTCGCAATGAAGCCACCGTTGCTTATCAGGCGGTTGAAAATCTGAAAGTCGGCGATGTTGTAGATCTGGAAGGCTTCCTGTACTGGTATGAAGGCGCTCAGCCGCATATCACTTCGGTTA
>JAFSLL010000103.1 GCA_017448455.1 Oscillospiraceae bacterium
AATCAGTATATCACAATAATGTGAATTTTTCAATCCTCTGGTAAGCGAAAAATGAGTCGGGCGAGAGACGAGTTATATTGTCTCTGCGGGACAGTTATATTTCTCGCTGAAGCAAGAAGTTATATGATATTCGCCATAAACTGCGCGAAGCGCAATATCACTCGCGCAGCGAAATAACTGGGCAAAGCGCAATATCACTCGCCGAAGGCGAATATAACGGAAATAAACCACTTTTGTCTGCCAGACAAAAGTGGTTTATTTCCTGTGAAAAAGCGCGTAAAAGTATACCAAAGCATAGAAAGAACACCCTAAAGTACACCATGGGAAGGTGACAAACCGGAATCTGTCACAGCTCCTGCTTACAACTTTTTGCAGCTATTATCTCCGAAGGTCAGGCAACCGTCTTCGAACACGATATCATCGCTGCTTTCCCGGATGCCGAAGGTGTTTTCTCCGAAGGGATACATCCTGGCGGCAAAGCGCCTTCCGGATTCGGTGTCGAAGATCTCCGCGAAAAGATCTCCGTTTTCCGGATAAATCTTCTCGATGAGATAGCCCGTGCCTTTCGTCTCGTATGCTCCGCAAAAGCTCTCCCAGCCGCTCCGGTCGGGATCGACGGTCGCCATTTCCTCGGTGAGCTGAACGGGCTGCCCTTCATACCCCAGCGCGATGGTCAGCATCCCGTTGAAGAAGCCCTCGATGGCTCTTGCGTCAAATCCGTCGCGGGAGCACAGGACGGCCAGAACACGGTCCGTATCCAGAAAATGTCCGTACCAGGACAGATATCCGGGCAGGTTTCCCTCGTGCCAGGCGATGCGCGCAAGCCCCTCCTGGTCGAAGATCCCCCAGCCGAAGCCGTATCCGCCTCCGCCGATCTCGCCGTTATTCAGGCGCGCCGGCGTGTACATCATCGCCTGTTCTTCCTTTGTGAGGATCGTATCGTTCCGCAGCGCACGATCCCAGGCAAGCATATCGAAGATATTGCTTTTGACAAAGCCGTCGCCCTCCGAGCCGTCCAGTGAGACGACAACGTCCTTCCAGGCGGAGTCCTGGGCGGCAACCCATCCGCCGTTCTCATAGCACAGCCCTTCGGCGAGGTTTTCGATAGCAAGCCCATCCCGTATGCGGTGGCACAGTCTTGTCGAGGTCATCCCGGCAGGCTCAAACAGCTTCTTTTGCAGAAGCTCCGCAAAGGGGATGCCGGATACCTTCGCCGCGATCTCGGCAAGCAGCGCGTAGCCGGTGTTGCTGTACGCCCACTGTTCGCCCGGTGCGAAATCCGGCGTCTTTCCGGATTCTGTCAGGAAACGGAGCACGACGCCGTTGTCCGGGATCGTGTGTTCTGTCTTCGCGGTCCGGATGATCCAGGCAAAGCAGTCGGGCAGGCCGCCGGTATGGGTCAGCAGATGCCGGATTGTGATCCCCTTGAACGGGATATCCGGAAAGAACTTCGTGATCTCATCTTCCAGATCCAGAAGGCCGTCGCGCCGCAGCAGCATGATCGCCGCTGCCGTGAACTGCTTGCTGACCGAGCCGATGTCGAAGATCGAATCCTCCTGCATGGGCAGTCTTCCCGCCGGATCATGGAAGCCGACAGCGCCCTTCGTCACAATCTCGCCGTTCTCTGCCAGCAGCCAGGCACCCGCAAAGACGCCCTTTTCATACGCCGCTCGAGTATAGTTTTCCATCATTGTTTTCTTTTCCATATTCGTTCTCCTCCGCACGTCAGTTCCGGGAGCAGTGCCCCTTTTCGCTTCTGCCATTATAATAACATAGCTGTTCTGGAAATTGAATACACACAAGTTATATCAACACAATTATTTTTTCTACTTCTGGTATGAATTATATTCAGTTGTCAGAAACATAAAAGAAACCTCTTTTGCCTTGGTAGACAAAAGAGGTTTCTTTTATGGCTAAAGATTGCTTTTTTGACAAAATAGGGGCTATCGTTAGATTGGAAAAGCAAGCAGCATAGCCCTTCGTCTTATTTGGCCACCTGGTATCTTTCATAGCTGATTTGAGTCAGTCCGCCCAGGATGGCAGTAAAAACAAGATACACGATCGGTGCGGTCTCAAGAATAGTGAACAGACGGCCGAAAAGATGCACCATGCGGTAATCCGAGAATGTCCAACTGCCGAGAAATGTGACGGGCAGATAGCTGCACGCCTGCGAAATCAGTCTCCAACTGTACGGAGGATTCAGCGTGCTGATAAGCCATAATACCATCATGGAGGCAATCACGGCGATCGAGTTGTTGAAGACTTGTGAAAGGCACATGGCTATGACGCTCATCAGCAGTCCAATTACGAGCATAGTTCCTGCGTATATCCAAAACGCGGTGCTTATTCTCATGTCCATGGCTGTCGGCCCGACGAAAAACTGTACCGATGCATCGCCGCCGTCAAAGCCGGAAATGACGAATTCCGTTCCGACACACGCGAGAAGGACCACCAACGTTTCAAATATCCCCACGGTGATACCGGCAAGCAGCTTTGCCGCTGCAAGCCTTTTCTTTCCGTTGCGTGAGGAAAATATCAGCGCGTCTGTATGGAGCTGTGCCTCATCGCTGAAAACACCGGAAAGGGTGGTAGCAATGGATATCATGGAGAGAATAGCGACAAAATACATAATACAGACGGAATCGCCCCAGCCGTTTTGAATTTTTCCGTAGAGGAGCGGCATTTGCGACTGTGCGCGTTTTGACTGCCAGTAATCGACCTCCGAAGCTGTCAGATGCTGATCCTGGATGATCTCGTCAATAACGCCGCTGAATCTTTTTTCAAGGTCTGCTTCGGTCATGTTGTAAGCTTTGTCAATATTCCCGCCGATCGTTATGAGATAGTCCATCAGGGGCTGATACGCGGGGTCGTTGACACCGATTCCGACAGCGATCTGTGTTCCGTCATCCATGGTGATGGTTTTTGGCTCCACTGCTGCGCGCATCTCATCCAGCATTTTGTCATCAATGGCGCGGCCGACCAGAACAAGCTCTTCCTTGTTGACAATCTTTGCGCCGGACACGTGTTCTCCGATACTCATTGCGACCATGAGAAGGACCACCGCAATCATCGCTATGGCGGTTATTTTGCGGCACACGATCTTCCGCACCTCAAACCGGTACATGGATCCGAGATTATTCATCCTCCGCACCTCCGAACTCTTTTAGATAAAAGCCCTCCAGGTCGTCGGGAGTGTTTTCTTTCGTGCCGTCCCAGATAATCTGTCCGTCCCTCATCATAAGGATACGGTCGGCGATATGCTCCACGTCGGAGACAATATGGGTGGAGAGAAGAACAACGGATTCTTTTCCGAGCTCCGCGATCATATTTCTGAAACGAACCCTTTCTTTCGGGTCAAGCCCGGCGGTCGGCTCGTCCAGGACAATGATTCTCGGGTCGTTAAGCAGCGCCTGCGCGATGCCGAGCCGCTGCTTCATTCCGCCGGAATATGTCCGGATCTTTTTGTCCGCGGCTTCCTCGAGATTGACAGACTTTAAGAGTTCTGTACTTTTCCTTTTGGCGGTTTTTTTGTCAAGACCCTTTAACACGGCGATATACAGCAGGAAATCTCTGCCCGTAAAGGACGGATAATAGCCGAAATTCTGCGGGAGATAGCCCAAAGCATCCCTGTATAATTCCTCTGACACATCTGTTCCGTCGAAGGAGATCGAGCCGCTTGTAGGCTTTAAGATTCCGCAGATCATCCTCATGAGCGTTGTCTTTCCGGCACCGTTCGCCCCGAGAAGACCCGTCACACCGACGCCGAGCTTCAGCGTGATCCTGTCGGCAGCTATGATATTCTGATACTGCTTCGACACACGGTCTAACACAAGTTCCATTGTAATTCCTCACTTTCTCTGATATATGCACATACCTCGACCGCCGTCAGACCGGCCGATATCAGAAGCACTCCGGACAGCGCGGATCTGTACAGTCCGGCGCAGCAACGCTCAAGAATATCTATGCCGCCGAACATGGCAGCGCAGACACCTGCTGCGATCACGACACAGCCGTAAATGTTTTTCGGCGAGTGCCAGCGGCGGATGAGCAGCATGCAGAGAAACGTCGTTATGAGATACGGCACGCCCGCCGCAGCAAAAGAAACGAACAGATTCATTCCCGTAACGGCACTCAGCGCACATGATGCCGCCAGCATAATGGCAAGCCCGGCAATTCCGATAATGGCCAACCGTATGATCTTAATCGTCCTCAGCGAAAACCTTGAAGACATCTCTATCTCTTCCATACCGTACTTTTCGGATTTCCCAAGTCCGGTCAGAGCAAACAGCGCCGCCAGGGGTGCAAGGACTGCAACGATTTTAGCCAGCTTCACATCGATATTTGCTAATGATCCGAGCAGCATCGCCAGCGCGTAACCGCAGATTGCTATCAATTGCGCTCCCATATACTGCAACTGTACGCGAAGCAGCTCTCGGTAGTTCAGTTCGCGCCTCTGATAGTTTTTTATAAACTCATTTTTCCGAGATGCTTCTATGCTGTATGCGCTTTTAATGAGGCGTTTCAGTTCAGAATTCTTCATTTCTTTCCATCTCCTTTCTCAGCTTTTCCAGCGCCGATGATATCCTTCTGCGAACGGCAAAACGGGAGATACCCATGGTTTTTGCTATATCCTCTACGGAAAGCTCCCCTGAAAACCGGAGGACAACAGCTTCCCGCTCGTCCGCGGTCAGACTGTCCAAAGCCTGTTCTATAGAAATCCGATCAACAATATCCTCCACCTTGTCCCTTGATTCCGGCATTTCCTGTATCTTTGTTGGCAAATCCTCAATCAACTCATCTTTATGTTTTCTGAAATAGTCAATGCACAGATTTCGGGCTATCGTATAAAGGTAAGCCATTTCCTTTCCGATGCTGTGATAATCCTTACTTTCAAAAAACTTAATAAATGTTTCCTGTGTTAGATCTTCTGCCAAAGCCCTGTCCCGAAGCTTCATATAGCAGTAGCGAAGGAGTTTGTCATATTGCTGTTCAATATCCATGAATCATGTAACCTCCTCATACTGTATAACGAATGACTACTGCGCAATGTGCGGTCTTTCTATTTCCATAAATGCTGGCGCGATATGTCCTGAAGACATCCGACCGTCATGAAAGATGCGCAACCTATCTTCCGATGAATGAGACTTCTGTTTTCAATCTTCAGTGATGGTAAAATCATCACGATGAGTCAATTCTAGTACTGTCGGGTAGAAAATGCAAAGAAGCTTGAAGGAATTCGGTAATAATAAAAAAGGATTGCTACCTTTGTTAAGATAGCAATCCTATTCTGGCGGAGGCGGTGGGATTCGAACCCACGGTCCCTTTTACGGGATTACTCGATTTCGAGTCGAGGCCGTTATGACCACTTCGATACACCTCCGTGTAGCTTAAGTATTATACTCAATTCATTGTTGAATTGCAAGTCCAACTTTACTCGCAGGAAACAGATATAAATTGTATTGAAAATTATATAAAAATATACACAAATTATTAACACATTTTCTGACAGAGTGTGTATAATAGCAGTATCAAAAGAAATGGAAGGGTGATATGCAAAGTGAAAAAGACGCTTTACAGCCTGATGCTGAATGATGAGGTTGTGCGGGAAGTGGACGCACTGGCTCATCGGCTCGGCACAAACCGCTCCAACCTGATCAATGAAATCCTGGCGGAGTATGTCAACTATACAACGCCTGAAAGACGGATCAATGACATTCTTTCCACCATTCAGGATCTGATGCAGCCCTCGGGTGACCTGATTCCGTTCTTTGCCCCGCATACTTACTCTATGTCCCTGAAGAGTTCGCTGGAATACAAATACCGGCCGACTATCAAATATGAGGTTGAGCTTTTCAAGGGCGGGGAGGATGCCATAGGGGCGCTGTCCGTCCTGTTCAGGACGCAGTCTCCCACTCTGATAGAGGGGATGACGGACTTCTTCAGGCTCTGGAAGAGCATTGAGGATGCGCACCTGGCAAGGAAGCTCGGAGAACGGATCGAATACACACTCTATGAAGGCAAGTTTGTCCGCAGCATTTCGGTTCCGGACAGGGCATGCAACAGCGAGGAGCTGGCAAGGGCGATTGCGGAATATATACGGCTTTTCGACAAGCTCATGAAGGGCTGGCTGACAGGGCGGTATGATGCCCACGCGGTGGAAGCTGCATATTATTCCTATCTGACAAATACCGACATCCACTTTTAAATCGGTGAGGAGAAGGAGATCTGAATTATGAATGCTCAGAATTTTACACAAAAAACACTGGAAGCTGTCCAGACTGCGCAGGCAATGGCGCAGGAAAACAGCAACAACTATATTATGCCGGAGCATCTGCTCTACGCACTGGTTGACCAGGACGGCGGGCTGATCCCGTCTCTGCTCGGCAAAATGGGCGTTGACTGCAATCTTCTCCTCTCGGAGCTTGATGCGGTCATCGGCGGTTTCCCGAAAGTCGGCCCCGGGGCGGACGTTTATCTCTCCCCCGAGACCAACCGGATTATCACGGCTGCCGAAAAGGCAGCAAAATCCATGGGGGACGAGTATACCTCCGTGGAGCACCTGATGATCGGAATTTTTGCTTCGCCTACAGCTGCTATCAAACGGATTTTTGACAGCCACGGCATTACAAAATCCGGTTTTTCAGCTGAACTTTCCAAAGTGAAAACTTCGCCTGTGACAGGGGACAACCCGGAGAGTACTTACGATGCGCTTGCCAAATACGGCACGGATCTGGTAAAACGTGCAAGAGAGAATGAGCTGGACCCTGTGATCGGCCGTGATGCCGAAATCCGGAATGTCATCCGCATCCTCTCCAGAAAGACAAAGAACAACCCGGTACTGATCGGCGAACCGGGCGTGGGCAAAACGGCCATCGCGGAAGGGCTCGCGCAGAGAATCGTCCGCGGAGACGTGC
The DNA here is from genome assembly GCA_017448455.1 of Oscillospiraceae bacterium. Taxonomy (GTDB): domain Bacteria; phylum Bacillota; class Clostridia; order Oscillospirales; family Oscillospiraceae; genus Limivicinus. The sequence continues at coordinate 6,915 of JAFSLL010000103.1, forward strand.
CGGAAGGCCTCAAGGATAAAACCATCTTCTCCCTGGACATGGGAGCGCTGATCGCCGGCGCAAAGTACCGCGGCGAATTTGAGGAAAGGCTCAAGGCAGTGCTGGATGAAATCCGCAAGAGTGAAGGCAGTATCATCCTTTTCATCGATGAGCTGCACAACATCGTCGGCGCGGGGAAAACCGAGGGCAGTATGGATGCCGGCAACCTCCTCAAGCCTATGTTGGCGAGAGGCGAGCTGCACTGCATCGGTGCTACCACCCTGGATGAGTACCGCAAATACATCGAGAAGGATGCCGCTCTTGAGCGTCGTTTCCAGCCGGTGCAGGTTGATGAGCCGACCGTTGAAGACACCATCTCTATCCTCAGAGGGCTGAAGGAGCGCTATGAGGTTTATCACGGCGTGCGTATCCATGACAACGCATTGGTCGCCGCCGCCACGCTTTCCAACCGCTATATTAGCGACCGTTTTCTCCCGGACAAAGCTATCGACCTTGTGGATGAAGCCTGTGCCATGATCCGTACGGAAATTGACTCTATGCCGGCTGACCTGGATGATATTCGCAGAGATATCATGCGTATGGAAATTGAGGAAATGGCTCTGAAGAAGGAAGAAGACAGACTCTCGCAGGAGCGCCTTGCCAAACTGCGCGAGGATCTTGCCAACCTCAAGGAGGAGTTCAACGCTAAAAAGGCACGCTGGGAGGAAGAGAAGAACAGCGTCGACAGGGTTAAGACTTTAAAGGCCGAAATTGAAAAAATGCATGCGGACATTGAGAATGCTCAGCGCATGTACGAATATGAGAAAGCTGCAAAACTCAGGTATTCTGATCTGCCTGCCCTGGAGAAGCAGCTGGAGGAGGCTGAAAAGCAGTCCGAAGACAAATCCGCCAACTCCATGGTGCATGACACTGTGACGGAGGAGGAGATTTCCGCCATCGTTGCCAAGTGGACCGGTATTCCGGTTTCCAAGCTGATGGAAGGCGAGCGGGAGAAGATCCTGCATCTGGATGAGTACCTCCATAAGAGGCTCATCGGCCAGGATGAGGCTGTGCAGAAGGTGACGGAAGCCATCCTGCGCTCCCGGGCCGGCATTTCCGACCCGAACAAGCCCATCGGCTCCTTCCTGTTCCTCGGCCCTACGGGCGTGGGCAAAACCGAGCTGGCCAAGTCTCTTGCAGAATGCCTCTTTGATGATGAACACAACATTGTCCGTATCGATATGACGGAGTATATGGAAAAGTTCTCCGTGTCCCGTCTGATCGGAGCTCCTCCGGGATATGTGGGCTATGACGAGGGTGGACAGCTGACAGAAGCCGTCAGACGCAAGCCCTACAGCGTGGTGCTCTTCGATGAAATCGAAAAAGCACACCCGGACGTCTTCAACATCCTGCTCCAGATCCTGGACGACGGCCGTATTACAGACTCCCAGGGCAGAACGGTTGACTTCAAGAACACCATCATCATTCTCACCTCCAACCTCGGCAGCCAGTATCTGCTGGACGGCATAGACGAAAACGGTGAGATTACGCCTGAGGCAAAGGCTGCCGTTATGGCAGATCTGCGCCGTACCTTCC
>JAFSLL010000104.1 GCA_017448455.1 Oscillospiraceae bacterium
ATGATGAAAAAGATATTGTCTCTGCTTTGGAAATCTATCTCCGCGCCGAAGGGTATGATACCGTTGCGGCGTACAATGGGCATGATGCGATAGAAAGACTGCACGAACAGGAGATCCAATTGGTACTGCTGGATATTATGATGCCGGAGATGGATGGTATTTCCGCGCTTTCAAAGATCCGGCAGGAGAGCAATGTTCCCGTTATCCTGCTGACCGCCAAGAGCGAGGATACCGATAAGGTGCTCGGGCTGAATGTAGGCGCTGATGATTACATCACCAAGCCTTTCAATCCTGTAGAGCTGATTGCCCGCGTGCGATCGCAGCTCCGTCGCTATCTGCAGCTCGGCGGAGGCGCTGTGCAGGGAGAGACGATCAAGCTTGGCGGCATCGAACTCGATGACAAGCGAAAATCTGTAACGCGTGACGGAGAACCGGTCTCGCTCACTCCGCGGGAATACGATATTCTGAAATATCTTCTGCAGCATCCCGGTGAGGTTTTTTCACCCGGTGAGCTCTACAGACGAGTCTGGAACGAAGAACCGTACGGTGCAGAGAGCACGGTAGCAGTGCACATTCGTCATCTGCGGGAGAAACTCGAAATCGTTCCGGCCCAGCCGCGCTATATCAAAGCCGTCTGGGGACAGGGTTATAAAATAGAAAAGGAATCTTTGTATGAGAAATGAGGGATCTGCATGAGTAAACTGAAAGGAAGTCTTGCGGCAAAGATTATTGCAATTATTCTGCTTGCCATGTGCTGCCTTGTACTCTGCGGCACGATCATCGGGATCGCCTGGCTTGACAGTGAGGGGGCATACCATGATACCAGTGCAGAGAGTGTTCGCACGGCATATATTGACAGTCGGCTTCAGAGAGCCAGTATTGAACTGCTTGATCGTATGCAGGCAATCCCAGTCCGTTCCGCCTATGACAGTACGGTGCGCTTCGAGCTGCTGGATGAAAAGGGCAACGTTCTGGCCGGCAATTTCAGCGATAAAGAGGCCGTGGAGCACAGCTTATCCTTTGGAGTGCCTCTCTATTTTGATGAGCTGTATTTCACAGCAGAGGATCAGCCTTTGACAGCATGGGATTACCGCCAAAATGGTGGGCTGCGCGCAGAAGTTACGCCAACACCTGTTCCAGTGCCAACCGGTACACCCGTGTCAACCGGCGAGGGTGAGGAAGCGGCCGATGAGGCAGCCCATCCTGAAGGGACCAAGGTTTGGACGATGCGCCTTTACTGGACTGAGGCAAGCGAGAGCACGGAAGCGGACATGACAGTCCGAATCTATGAGCAGCTGTACCCTTTCCGCTACTCGCTGATTGCGGTCGGAGCAATTTCTCTCCTGCTGGCAGTACTCCTGTTTGTGTTTCTGATGGCTGCCGCCGGTCATCATGACGCATCCGGAGAGGTCAAAGCCGGTGTGATAGAAAAAATCCCCTTCGACGTACTGCTGATTATTTGCATCGCAGGAGTTTGCATCCTGATCATGATCATCGGGGAAACCTTCAGCAGCAGGCAAATTGTACTGAGCTTCATGATCGCAGCAATCTGTCTGGTCGGCGCAGGTCTGCTGACGCTTTTGTGCCTGATGAGCGCCGCCGTTCGGCTGAAGCTGAAAACGCTTCTCTCGAGCTGCCTCATCTGGCGCGTTCTGAGCTGGGGCTGGAAATGGCTAAAGAAAGTTTTCTGCGCAGCTGCTGATCTTTTTCATGGCATCCCGCTCGTATGGAAGTGGATTCCGGTGTATGCAGTACTGCTGATTGTTGATTTCTCGCTTACATTCACTTTCCGCCGAGACTATGACATGCTGGGCTTTGTGCTCCTGCTTCGCTGGGCGTTGATTGCAGCAGCAATCCTCTACGTTGTGCTTTGTCTCCGTCGTCTACGCAACGGAACCAAGGCTATTGCGACAGGAGAAGAAAGCGTTGTGATCGATACAAATAATATGGTCGGTGATTTCAAGGCTCAGGCAGATGACCTGATGCATATCCGTGACGGTCTAAGCCGTGCGGTGGATGAACGCATGAGATCCGAGCGGCTTCGCACCGAACTGATTACCAATGTATCCCATGACATCAAGACGCCGCTGACCTCGATTATCAACTACGTCGACCTGCTGTCCCGTGAAGAACTGCCGGAGGGCAATGCCGCCGAATACGTTGAGGTGCTGAAGCGGCAGTCTGCAAGACTGAAGAAGCTGACAGATGATCTTGTGGAGGCTTCAAAAGCATCGACGGGCAATCTTCCCGTGACATTGGAGCAGCTCGACCTTGGCGTATTGACCGATCAGATTCAGGGTGAATACGGTGAACGACTGGCAGAAAAGAAGCTGGAGCTGATTATTACAAAGCCGGAGAAACCGGTCCATGTTCAGGCTGATCCGCGGCATCTGTGGCGGGTGCTCGACAATCTGATGACCAACATTCTGAAATATGCCATGCCCGGTACGCGTGTTTATTACACGCTGGAATGTGAAAATAACCGGCCGAAGCTCTGCCTGCGCAACATATCGGCTGAAGCCCTGAATGTACGTCCTGAGGAACTGACCGAACGTTTTGTACGCGGCGACAGCGCCCGCAGCACCGAGGGAAGCGGACTGGGTCTGGCAATTGCATCAAGCCTGTGCAAACTTCAGAACATCGAGATGAGCCTCTCAATTGACGGAGATCTTTTTAAGGTTTCCCTGTTATTCCCATCATTGCCGGAAACAGGCAATTGAGGTAACGAATAATTCCCGCTCAGAAATGGGCGGGAATTTCTTAACACCGGAACATGCTTTCTTTTCCAGTTTCCTCCACTTTTTCCGGATGCGATTAAAATGAAAAAACAATACGAAAAAGAGCCTGTTTTCTAAAAACAAGCCCTTTTTAATGGTCCGAGTGGAGGGATTTGAACCCCCGGCATCTTGGTCCCAAACCAAGCGCGCTACCAGCTGCGCTACACCCGGAAATGCCTGTGTATTATAACGCAGATAGCCGGAACATGCAAGAAGAAATTTCCGGAGAGCAGAAAAGCGCTCTCCGGATTCTTAGTTTATTGATCTTCCTCCTGTGGAACGCGGACAACCAGAACACGATCCACGCGTCTGCCATCCATAATCAGGGCTGTAATGCGCAGATTCCTGTACGTAAAGGATTCTCCGGCTTCCGGAAATCTGCCGCCGAAGGATTCAATCGTCCATCCGCCGACCGTATCGCTCTCCGCCTCAAAGTCATCCTCTGATAGCTCCAGCAGTTCCAGAAATTCAGTAATCGGCATGTCGCCGTCGATCTCCAGTTCGTCTTCCGAGCGACGGACGATCTCATTCTCAACCGGATCGGTCTCATCCCAGATATCACCAACAATCTGCTCAATCACATCTTCCATGGAGAGAACACCAAGTGTACCGCCGTATTCGTCGCAGACGATGGCCAGATGCTGCCTGGCGCGCCGGAGCTGTGTCATGACATCCGGAAGCTTCATGGTCTTATAGATGTAACAGGGCTCCATCAGCAACGGAAGAAGTTCCTTCTGACCATCCACAACTGCTTTCAGGAAGTGGTTCAGATACAGCACGCCGATGACATGGTCAATGCTGCCCCGATATACGGGAATACGGGAGAAGGAAGATGCCTCCACAACGCGGAGGATTTCGTCCCAGCTGTCTTCGATGTCGATGGCCTCAACATCTACGCGCGCTGTCATCACTTCATAGGCGGAGATATCCGCGAAATCTATGGCCGCCTGAACGAGCTCAGAACGTTCCTCATCCAGGACATCCTCATCTTCCGCTGTCTCAATGATGCTTTGGAGCTCCTCCACCGCTTCATCCTCATCCTCCGATTCCTCTTTCATCCAGAAAGTCAGGAGGCGTACCAGCCCAACAACCAGAAGAATGAGAGGCTTCAGAACAATCATCAGGAATCGGACCGGAGCGGCGTTCTGAAGAGATATCCGGTTCGCGTTCTTTTTTGCGGTGATTTTGGGAATCGTCTCTCCAAAAACAATAATGACAAGCGTCAGAATCAGGGTCGCGATCCAGGTATTGCTGTCTTTTCCGGTGATCAGAATGACGAGAACAGAGCCAAGGGACGAACAGGCAATGTTAACCAGGTTATTGCCGATCAGAATCGCACTCAGCGCATCATCAAAGCGATCCACAATTTTCAGCGCAAGGCGGGCCCGTCCGGAGCCGTCTTCCGCCGAATTCTCAAGACGGAGGCGGTTGCAGGAAGAATAGGCCATCTCAGAGGCGGAGAAGAAGCTGGAAAACAGGACACATAACAAAATCCCGCCGAGGACAAAGGCAATCGTCATGACACCTCGCCCCCTTCCGCACTCTGGCCTTCCGAAGCGGTGTCCACAGGATCCCGCGCAATCTCCAATTTGAGAATACGGTTATGGTCCATCTCCGCAACCGTAATCAGAAGATCATGGTAACGGAAACTGTCTCCGGGTTTTGGAATCTCATCGAACATCTGGTAGGCCCACTCTCCGAGGCGGGTGTCCACCAGTTCGTCATTATCTTCCGGGTCTTCATAATCCAGATGTTCGAAAATATCGGAAACGGTCTCGTCCGCGTCCGCAATACAGGCATGATCGGAGAGATCGGTGACCGTCTCTTCCACGATATCATCCTCATCCCAGATCTCGCCGACAATTTCTTCCACGATATCTTCGACAGTCACAATTCCAAGCGTTCCGCCGAAGTTATCCGTCACAACGGCGAGGTTGGTACGACGGGCCGAGAGCATCGGAAGAAGATCCTCCAGTTCCGTGCTCTGATGGACAAACAGTGCTTCATCCATCACGGAGCGCAGATCCGGCACAGCTCCGTCACGCAGGTAAGCCTTGATATATTTGCGGATCTGAAGAATGCCGATCACATGATCGATACTGCCTTCATAGACCGGAAGACGGCTGTGATTCTGCGCCTTGATCTGTGTCAGAATGTCTTCGCCGTCCGCCTCGACATCCAGCGCAATGACATCCATGCGGGGTGTCAGGACACTCTCAACGGTCAAATCGCCAAACTGAAGCGCGGAGGAAATGAGTTCCCCCTGCTCCTCGTCGAGGCTCCCCTCTTCAGTCATGTCCTCGATGATATCATAGAGTTCATCTTCTGTGACAGAGAGTTCCGGATCGCCTTTCGTCAGGCCGGCAGCCGCCTCTCCGATCGCTGTCAGCGCAAGGGAAAGCGGGCGAAACAGCGTCATAAAGAAACGCAGGCTGCCCGCGCAGGCCTTTGCCAGCCGCTCCGGGTACTTCTTCGCGATGCTTTTGGGGAGCATTTCACCGGCGAAGAACACCACCAGCGTAGTGAAAATGGTGCTGACCGTCACCGCGGAAAGCCCATAGCGTCTGGTCACGATGACCGTCACCAGCGCTGAGAGGAAGAGGTGGCAAAGATTGGTGCCGATCAGGATCGTACTGATTGCATTTTCAATATGGTCCAGCACGTAAAGCGCCTGCTTGGCGCCTTGCTCCTCGCGTTCTGCGGCCGTACGCATTCTGGAACGGGAACAGGAGGCAAACGCTGTCTCGGCTATGGCAAAATAGCACGCGCCGAGCAACAGAAATATGATACATAATAACGGCAATCGACTGCCATCATC